>JBEKMU010000020.1:0-29689 GCA_049523555.1 Verrucomicrobiota bacterium
AGGTCAGTTTCATGATGATTGAATGATTTCTTTGTGTGCGAACAACGGTCAGGCGCAACGAGACAACACGCCCATACAGTAAATAACCCATGAACCGGCCAAAGGTTTCAACTATTTTGCCGATTCGTCGCAAGGGCTTGTGCTCCTGTTACATTGCGCGTTTCATGACTCACGGGAACTGCAGCAGAGCAAGGCGCAGACGATTGCCGGCGTGCTCAGCGAGGAAGGTTTCGCCCGCAGCCTCACCACGACGGATTTGGAATATTTGTTCGCGGAAGATTAATGCACCAGCTACTGCAAACGCATCGGCAACTGGAAAACGTTGAAGTAGAGTTGCGAAAGTGTTGACCCGGTGTGTTCGCCGCGCACGTCTGGGCCGAATTGCAGGGTCACGGCAGTGGCGAAGTCGTGAATCATCAGACAGTAAGTGCTGTTGACCATGATGCCCAGCAATTCACCGGTGCGGCTGAAAACCAAATCGCCACGCGAAGGATTGAATTTCCCGAACAGTCCGCGCAACAGGTTGCGGTCCAGTTTGACGTATTTGGGCGTGTTCAAATCAATCTGGAAATCGCATTCGCCGTAATAACCTTCGTCCGCGCCCACCAGCACCGCGTCCTGAAATTTGTAGGGATCGGACGAAATGCGATAAACCCCCCTCCCAAGCTGGCGGACTTCCGCCGGGCCGACCGGCATTATGACCACGCGCGGGTCCGCCTGATGAAACGACAACGAATGAATGGCCACCTGTGCGGTTTTGCCGGCCAGTGTGCCCGTGAGCGCGTCCCAATCCGTGCCGAGCTCCCCAAAGGTCAATGGCGTGTCTTGCACGTGGCACAAGGCAAAAGTATTTGTTCCGTCGGTCACCAGCACCGTTTTGGTTTCCTTGCTCTTGCTCGAATTCCGGCCCAGGAAACCGGACCGTGAGGCCAGAATGCTCATCTCGATCCGGTTGGAAACGAATTCGCTGAAAATGGTGTTCGGTGCCAGGGCGCGGTTTTCCCGGATTTCCCGGGTCAACTGGCTGGAGTTGGTCGCCAGCGTTTTGAAGCCCTCCGCCAATTTGACGTTTTCCGCCCGTTCGGCCTGGGCCTCCTGCTGCATCAGGGAGGCGCGTTCGGCGGCGGCATTCTTTTCCACCTCGGCCAATTGGAGCTGGCCGGCCAGTTGCTGTTTCTCGGTCTGGGCAAGCAGGTTGCTCTTCGTCAGCAAATCAAGCTGCCGGCGCAACGCGGCGGCAAGTTCTGATTGCCGCTGTGCTTCGGCCTCGGTCGCCGCGAGTTTTTGCTGTGACTGCGCGGAATTCTCCTGGAATTGGCGGTTCAGGTTTTCGATGTTGGTCCGGGCGGTGGCGAACTGTTGCTGCAATCGCTGGTATTCCTGTTCGCGCGCGTTCAGTTGCGCCTGCTGCCGGTTCGCCGCGTCGTGGGCCGCTGCGAGCTGCTGCTGCAATTGTACGTGCCCCTTGCGTTCCTCTTCGAGCGCCAGTTTCATGACTGCCGCGAGGTCCTTGCCGGTGTCCGTCACGTCATTGGTTGCAACCGCCACGCTGGTGGGCGGCTGCGTGTTCTCGTCGGCCATCCGGTTGATGTCCGTCGAGAACGTCAGCAGGCTCAACAGCAGGAAATCGCAGATGACGATGAGGATGCTGCGGTTCATGACGGCTGGCCAGGCGTTGGCGAAGCAGTTCGAATGTAAACACCGGCAGATGCGGCGGCGGCGGGTGCGGTGCCGGCTTCGGCTTCGAGCAATAATTTCCGGCGCGCCGGGCGCAGGTGGAAAATTTTGAAGATGACCACGAAGATGATGCCGAACGACGTGGAGGAATAGGCCGCCATCAGGCTGAATTTGACCATCCCCAGCGAGGCGATGATCAGCGAGATGATGGTGCCGACGAAACCGAGGTAAAGGCCGGCGTCGAACAGGTGGTCTTCGTTTTCGAGGAGCTTGAGTTTCATGCGCGGCGGCACCCGTTGCCGGCGGATTTCCGCCAGCTTCACGAGGCACGCCATGTAAATCAGCGCCTGCAGCACGAAAAACACCAGCAGCGTCAGTAGGATGATTGGGCTCATAATGGTTTGTTTAATGCCGGCAATTCCGGCCGGGACCACGCCGCCCGCCATGGGCAGATGCGGTCGAAAGGAGAATCCCCCTTTCTGGCTCTCTTGCGCGAGAAACGGCTCGCTCAAGAGCAAGACCACGAGCAGGAAACCCAGCGAAAATAAAAACTCGCGGACCAGGTGAAATCCGCGCACCTGCAATGGTTGTTCCAAAGATGATACGACAGGCCGCGCAAAATGCAAAGCCGCGGCCAGGTAAAATCCGCCGAGCAGGTAGAAAAACCATTTCACCCCCAGCGCCGGCCGTGGGTTTGCAAAACAATAATCCGCCGCGCGGGAAAAAAGACCGCCTATGGGATCAAACGTGAGGACACGCCGCTCCCAATGCGATCTATAAATGCGCTGACCGCGTTGGGCCAGTTCGCTCACTCCGCCCGCGCCGTAATGCAGGCTCGCGCCGAGGTCTTTCAGCCCGGTCTGATTGAAGTCAGCAAGGTAAGTGGCAACTTCCGCGGGTCTGCCCGACAATTCCACGGCGGCAAAAAGCACGGGCAACTGCGCGCCGGCGTTGCGGGCTTCGCCGGCAAGCTGATGCAGTGTCCCGGCATCCGGGATTTGCGCGACGAACGCCACGAGCTGGTCCCAGTTGAATCGCTCGCCCAGCGACATGAAATTCATCAGCACCCGCTCCAGCGGTTCCGAATTGCCGCCGCGGTTGGCCGCCGAAACCGACGCCAAAATGTCGGCGCTCAAACCGGCCGTTAAATGCCCGCCATCCAGCAACAATCCGCATTCCAACACCGCCACATCGAAAGCCTGGCCTGAGGCCGAGGCCGACGGCGAAAAAAAGACGGTGCTGGTCAACAAACGGCTTCGCAACAACTCCTGCACCGACGCCGACGGCGAATCGCGCAAATAGGCCAGCACCGCATCGCGATTTTCCTGGCGCACGATGAAATCGGTGAACGGTTCCGCGCCGGCCTCCGGCGCTTTGGCATTGTCGGCGAAAAGATTTTCCACGCGCGAGTCATCGCCCCACGCCAGCGCGTCCGGATATTGAAGCACCTGATTGGTCACCGCCTCGCCGAGCCTGTCCCAGCCGGGAATTCCCGCGGTTCGCGCCGCCAGCATGAGCATTTTGGCCGCGCCCAATTTCTTCGCGCCTGCCAGTGCCCGCCCTTGCTCAAGCAAAGCGGGACTGTTCCTGCCGGCCCTTTCGATGATACTAGCGTCCACCGCCCGCAGATATGCTGGCATCAGCAGGCCGCAACCGAGCATCACCAGACCGAGGAAGGCGCAAGTTAAAACTGCCGGCCACTGAATCTTCATGACTTCGCCCGGAATAATTTTCCTCTGTGGCGTTATAGACTACACGCCCGGAGCCCCTGTTCAAAACGAAAAAAAAGCTGGATGAGCCGGCGCCGCAGTCTTACGACGACGGACTTGGAGCATTTGTTTGCGGCGGCCAGATACGGAACTCGCCGCTGCAATGGAGCAAGCCCATGAAATACAGCATTCCGTCGTAGTAACGCCATTGTCCCGTTGGCACCGGCGCATTCCACAGCTCTTCCACGAAGTTTTGCGCACGCGGCTGCGTGGCCGCAAGCCCCGCCACGGCATTGATCGCCATCAATCCCGGCGAGTGGTCGTTGTCGAACTGATCGCCGTCGAGCTTGAATTCGTTTCCGTAATTTGTCATTCCCTTGGTTTCGAAAAACGCCTGCAGCCGGTCGCTCAACTGGCGTTCACGCACGTCCTTGGCCCACCAGGCCCAGTCCACGGACCAATTCATGGCCGTGCGCCACGCGTCAAACCCGAAATCGGCGCTGTGCCGGTTCCAGGGGCTGACCCACGGCGTGCCGTCGAAATTGGCAAAATCCGGCGTCAGGCCCGTGAGGGGATGCGCCGCGCGTTGAAAGAAATTGCGGCTGGCCGCGGCGGCATGTTCCCAGAAAGCCTGGTCCGCTTTCGGGCCCCATTTTGCCCATAATTCGTAAAAGGCGGGCAGATGATAAGAGGGATCGGTGCGATCACAGTTTTTCTTGTCAGGCGTCAGGCGCACCAGGTGGTGCTCCGCGTCAAAGAGCGCGTCGGCCGTCTTGGGACCGTTGCGGGTTCGTCCCGTAATCCATTCACGATGCTGCATGTCGGTGAGCAGCCGGTCGGCCTCGGCCCGGTAATTGTAAATACCGGCGCCATTGCCCCAGCGGCCGGAGGCAAAGTAAAGCGCCGTGACGAAATATTCTTCACCGTCGGGCGCGGGCATCTCGTCGTTGGGCGTGCCATTGGTTTTCATTGACCATGAGAAAAAGCCGTAGGACGGGTGGACCGGCGAACTGTGATACATGTATGTTCTGGCCCAATTCCAAATCGCGTCGAACTCGGTTTTCTTGTTCAACTGCACCGCGATCATCAGGCCGTAGGACATGCCTTCGGAACGCACTTCTTTGTAGCCGGTATCATAGATGTAGGCCAGCGCGCCGTTGGTGTTGAAGCCGGAAGGGTAATACAGCGCCTGCGTGCTGGCATCGCCGTAAAAAAATTGCTGGAAGACGGCATTGACTTTTTTTGTCACTTCGGCCTGGGAATGGCCGGCCTCGACGAAGAGGTTGCGGTAATGGCCTGTGGCGAATGCGCCTGAGCCATTTGTTGGCGGTTGCTGGGCCAACAGCGCGCAACCGGACAAGACGAGCAGCAACGCGGCGCCAAATTTGACTGTCAATGAGGGTTTCATGATTTGGTTTCCTGTCATTCGCGGGTCAATCATAAGATTTTTCGGTTTCATTGCCAAGCGCAAGCCGGTCTTCAATTTGCTATGATTTGCTTTCACTCCCGTTTCAATCGGGATGGCAGCGCATCAGGCCGGAGCAGCAACAATATGGTTTCTTCTGCGTTCTCCCGGTTTCATCGGGTCGGCGGCTTGGGACGGACTGAGTCAATGACCCGCGTGCTCACCCAGTAGGGCGTTCCCGTCATATTCCCATCGCTGTCCTTGCCGAGCCGGGTGAAGAAAAGATATTTGCCGTCCGGTGAAACCACCGGGCATAAATCGGCATCCGGCGAGTTGACGCCGGGTCCGAGATTGGCCGGCACACCAAAAGTCCCATCCGGCTGGCGAAATGAAACGTAAAGGTCTGGCCCGCCATACCTGCCGGGCCGGTCGAATGAATTGAACAGAAGATAACTTCCGTCGGGGGCAATAAACGGATGGTAGGCGTTTTCACCGTTGACCACAGGCTCCAGTTCTTCGACCGCGCCGTAACCCGCTTGCGATGGACGCGCGCGAAGGATCGTTGCCCGCTCATTAACCCGCCGCGAAAAGTAGAGCGTGCCGTCACGGGAACAGGACGCATAGTATTCGTATTCCTCCGTGTTTACAGCTCCTTTCAACTTCTCCGGCTGGCTCCAGCCGTTCGTTGTCCTGGTTATCCGGAACAAATCACCATCGCCGACGAACAGACTTTTCCCGTCGGGTGTGAAAACGGCCTCCCAGCCGACAAAGGGCGCGCGTTCGGGTGCCTGCCAGACTCCGTCCACCTGCCGCATCACCATCGTGACGTGCTCGGGATAGCGGGAGAAATACAACTCCTTGCCGTCGGTGGAGAAGGAAAGCGTATGATGGTTTTTGCCGGGAATGGAAAGTGCGGCTGGAGCGAAAGGCTCGGCGGTCAGCCCGGGCGGCTTTTGGCCAAGGTACGGCCCGCGCAGCGTTGGCGGGTCTCCGACATGGTTGGTGACGACAGGAATGTCCGAGTTTGTGACCGTTGCCGGCTCGTTTGTCAGGCAGTGCATTGTTGCGTAATAATCGAGCGTCGTGGTGATGTCTTGTTCGCTGATGGGACCGTGGTGGGCGGCCCACTTGTCCAACATCACCCGCGCGATCCGGGCATTTTCCTCGTAGCTGTAGGGTTTGAAGCGGGTCCGCATGTCGCCCTCGCCCGGCGCGTTGATGTCGAGAATCTGCACCGGTGAGTCGCACGACAGGTCGAAGTCTTTCAGGCTGACGGAACGGCGGGCGGGATTGCGCGCCGTGGTGTAATGGATGCGGAGGTTTTTGACATCGAAGACGAGGCTCCATTGAGTGGTCTTGTGCCACGTCGCCTCCAGGATGGAAAACATATATTTCACCGGATCCTCGCCGGTGTAAGCGTCGAGCAGGCGCGACACTTTCGCGAATCGCCCCGTCCAATCGTCTCCCCGGGCAAGGCATTCGGCGTACGGTGAGTTCACCACGGCTTTGACTTTCACCGCGTCGCCGCGATAAGCCCGCAATTTGCCGTCGAACCACTCGAGCACGGCGCATTCGCCAGAGGTATCGGAAACCAGGTAATGGGAGGGGTAATCGTCCTCGATCCGCAGGACCTTGTCACTCGCCAGTACTTCGGCGACGGTGGCGCACGTGTCCAATTCGTATTGTATCCATTGATCGCCGCTGATCGAAGGGCGCGCGTCGCGCTCCGGATACTTTGTTTCGCCCAGCCACATCGAGCCGATGACCAGTCCCGCCTCGTTCATGCCGCGGGAGGGAAAGCCGACGCCGGAGAGATTCGCGGTGATGCTCGCGTACCTGGCGGTCCACTCCGCCGGTTGGTCGCCCCAGGCGCCGCGCTTTGTCACGTTGCGCTTGTTGATGACGAGCAGTCCGTCGTCAATGAACCAATCGAGGTTTTGGCCGGCGACGAGCCGGCCGCCTTTGCCTTCCAGAAAAACCGAGGTGCAGGCGTTTGCCGGTGTGCGAACCATCAACGCAGAGACCAGAATGCCCGCCAGAATTGAAGCCGTCGTTGCTTTCCGAAACGTCAGGTTGATTGTGTTCATGGTTGTATCCGCAGTCACTGTGTGGCACCCAGGACGATGCGGAAGCCGACTTGATCAAGCTGATTGGTGGGCGAACTGTAATGGCGCTGCGCGGAGCGGCAGCTCCAGCCGCCGAAGAACCAACTGCCGCCGCGGATCACGCGTCCGTTCGAACTCGAGGCGGGTCCGTGCGGATCGGTCACGGCGCCGCCCGCGTAGGGACCATACCAATCCGAACACCATTCCCAGACGTTGCCGGACATATCATACAAACCCCACTCGTTTGGCAGTTTTTGTCCTGCAGGATGGGTGGTGCCGCCACTGTTGGCGTCATACCAGGCATAGTTCGCCAGTTGCGCATACGCCGGATCGTCGCCGTAGTAGAACCGAGTTGTTGTTCCCGCCCGGCAGGCGTATTCCCATTCCGCCTCGGTCGGCAGGCGATACGCATATCCGGCGGGCAATCGTCCGGCGGCGGATTCCTGCGCCGTTAACTGGAGGCAGAAGTTGGTGGCGTCATTCCAGCTCACCCGCTCCACCGGACGATTTGTATCGCCGGCAAACGCGCTTGGGTTGACGCCCGTGACCGCCGCATACTCGCCTTGCGTCACTTCATATCTGCCGATAAAGAATCCGCGCGTGAGGGTGACTAATGTCTGCGGACCTTCATCCGGCAACCGGTCTTGCTCGGTCGCAGGGCTACCCATCAAAAACGTGCCGGCAGGAATCCAGACAAGACGTGCCGGATTCGGATTGGGAATGGCAACCAGCCGGAAGAACTGGCTTGTGGCTGCGACCGGGAGCGTGGCTGAGAACCCGGTAATGCCGGGCACCTGAGTCCATGCGCCTGTAAGTTGGGGAACACTTTCGAGCACGAAACCCGGGTAGTTCGTGCTCCAGGAGAGATTGATGTTGGTGCCGCTCAGGGTCACCGCGAGTTTAGGGAACAGATCCAGTGCGAAAATCACACCCAGGTTGTTGCTGCCACCCTGTTGGGTCATCCCGTAAAGCGTCGAGCCGGACAGCAGCACGGAGCCTTCCGGGCCCACTCCGTCGTTGTCGCCGCCTGCGAACCTGTGCAGCAGTTGGAACGCACCGTTGGTAGTATTGATTTGAAAGACCACGCCGTTACCGTTGGTGGCGTACCCGCTAGTGCCTTTAATTCCGCCGTGGAGCGTCGTGCCATAGAGCATCGCGCCGTTTTGAGCCAGCGTGACGCACTCCGGGTTGTATCCATCGTTGGTGCTGCCAGTGAAGATGTGCAGCAGACTGAAATTTGTGCCGTTCGTGTTAATTTGAAAGACTGTCCCATGATTACTGCTGCCGCCCTCCTCGGTCGTTCCGTAGAAGGTTGAGCCGAGCTGAACCAGTGAACAACCAGGATACCTCCCGTCGCTGCTGCCACCAGTGAAATGGTGCAGAATCAGGCAGTTACTGCCATTGGTGTTGATCTGAAAAACGGTGCCGTAACCGTTGCTGCCTCCGACCTCGGTCGTCCCGTAAAAATTTGTACCGGATTGAAGCAGCGTTCCCCACGGCCCGCCGCCATCATTGGGGGCCCCGGCGAACCTGTGCAGTACCGTAAAGACGGTGTTGTTGGTGTTGGTGCTGATAGAGAAGACGGTGCCATAGCCGTCCCAACCGGAAGCAATGCCCCCGGCAGTGCATGTCCCGTAGAGGTTTGTGCCGGACTGGATGAGCGAGCAGCCAAAAGGCCACATTCCCTCGCTGTCAGCGAACTTGTGCATTACCCAGTACCCGCTGCCATCGGTGTTGATCTGAAACACCGTGCCATTGTCACTGATTCCCCCATAGCACGTCATTCCGTAGAGCGTCGAGCCAGACAACAGCAGTGAACCCCACGGCCATGCTCCGTCTTTGGTGCCCCCGGCGAAGCTGTGCAGCAGTTTGAAATTGTTGTTGTCGGTGTTGATCTGGAAGATGGTGCCACTCCCGTTGGTGCCCCCGGCGCTGGTCGTCCCGTAGAGAATTGGGCCGGATTGGATCAAATCGCCAAACGGTGTTGCCCCGTCATTGGTGCCGCCGGCGAAGTGGTGCAAGACCCGATAATCCTGCGCGACGGCGGTCAGGCAGGCGAACGAGAGGATGGCGACTGCCACGAAGGTGCTGCGCTGTGAGATATATTTGGTTTTCATGATGATTGTTTTTGGTGAGTTGTTGATTGTGTGAAATTCATTTTCCAAGCCGGAAGAATTGGCTGTCGGTTTGGGCAGGTGCATGTTCAAGGTCCGATTTGGATGCGATAGAAGCGCTCAGGGTCGTTGAAGTTGGTGTCAATAAAAGTAAACGGCGGTACCGGCGCATTCGTTGTCCACAACGCCTGCCAGCCGGTCAGATTCGTTGACGTCCACACCGTGTAATCCGGCCCTTGGGTTCCGTTGACTGCGAAGCTCACCTGTCCTTGGGAAACAGCAATCGAACTCAGGATGATCGGCGACAAGGAATTGACGATCACGTTGAAACGGTTGGTCGCGCTGAGAGCCGGCGAACCGCTGTCGACCACTGTCACGGTGATCTGGTTGGTCGTGCCGGCTTGGCTGACCGGCGGACGCCACGTGAACAGTGCGTTGGTGGCGTCAAGCGGGGTCAGGATCGCATTGGTCGGACCGGTCAGCAGGTTGAAGCTCAATGTCTGCGGCGGCACGTCCGGATCGGTCGCCGTGTTGGTGACCATCAGGATGGCTCCGGCGTTGGTGGTCTGGTCCGCCACGGGTGCGAGCGTCGGTGCCGTGTTGTTGGCGCCGGCCTGCCCGACGAACGTCACCACGCTCCTGGCCGGCAGCGTATAGATGAAGGACGAGCTGGTGACCGCGACGGGTGTTTGGCTGGCGAGCGAAAGGTTGCTGGAAGTAATCCACGGTGTCACGGAACCAGGGTTGGTAAAGTTGTTCAGGTTGAAGGTCTGGTTGACGGCGGTGGTGGCGTTGGTATTGACGACGACGATGGTGAAATTGCCAGTTACAGGATCCTTGTAGGCGCTGATCAGGGTGTTGGCGGTGTTGTTCACGCCGATGCGATAATAATCGGGGCGGACGAAACGGCTGTATTGACCGAGCACGTACATGCGTTTGGCGGGAATGTCGCCGATGTTTTCAAGCCCTGAGTTGGCGCTACTGCCACTGATGAGCACCCAGTATTGCCAGGAATTCACTTGAGCCGCGGTCAAAAACAGATGAATCCGGGTGGCCCAGTACATCGCATTGGTGATGCTTCCATCGAACGCATCAGTCGTCATCACTTCGGTTTGCCAGAGCGCTTTTCCGTAAGTGGGCAACGCCACCGGTGTTGCGGTGGATCCGGTTTGGGGATTGGGGCCGTCATAATTGTGGTTGGCGATGATGCCGACCTCCGCCGCCACGTTCGGGTCGTTCATGGCGGTTGTATAAAGGTTGGTGCCGCTTTCCCAGTGCTGGCCCTCGGGAAGCATGATTTTGGTGGAGGCCACATTGCTGGCCACCAGCGCGTTGTAAAGGTAAGGAACGAAATCGTGGAATTCCTGCGCGGTCCAGCCGCAGGCTTCGTAGGTCAGGTTGGTGGCATCCGGCTCGTTCTGGATGGAGAGGGCATAGACGTCCACACTGGAGTTCTTCGTTTGCACCACGTAGCTGGCGAGTTGATTGGCATAACCCTGATAGTTGGCCGCACTGGCCGCAAAAAAGCCCGCATTGAGCGAGTTGGTGGTTTTATAAATTGTCGGCGGACTCCAGGGCGCGCTCCACACTTTGGCACCGCGGGCCTGGGCCATTTGCATGAGACCCAGTTCGCTGGCGCTCGCCGTGCCTGTAGGCAGAATCCGATTGCGCAGCAGGGACAGGCCGATGCCGGTGTTGGTGGAAAAGAAGTCGTCGGCCGTGGAGGCGAGCCAGGTCCGTTGCGAGAAAGCGCAGGAGGCGCCAAAGCCGTCAATTCGTTGATGCACGTCGTTCCAGTCCACCGTGCATTGTTGCGCATGGCTGCTCAGGGTCAGGGAGATAACTGCGGCGATAATGATATTTCTCATACAACTCAGGGTTCGTGACAATAGGGGTTCTTGTATTGTCATTTACCCTTGGTAAAGCGCCGCCACCGGGCGAAATCCGACAACGGTTTTCAACCGGTGAAGAAGGGGAAGAACAAGGTCGGAACGTAATCTGCGTCTCGGAATGCCGGGTTAAACACAGTAAGGAACAATGAGCGTTCCCATCGTAGAGGGGCGGCTGTGAATTATTGGGCAGGAATTAGGGCATTGGGATTCACTTTCTGAGCCGGAAGAATTGGCTGTCGGCGCTCACCGGCAAGCTGGCTGAATATCCCGTCACGCCGGGGACGGACGTCCACGTGCCGTTCAACTGGTCAACGGCTTCGAGCACGAAACCCGGGTAGTTGGTGCTCCAGGAGAGATTGAGGTTGGTGCCGTTCAGGGCCACCGTGAGTTTTGGAAACAGATCCAGCGCGAAGATCACACCCTGACCATAGCTGCCCCCATCTTGTGTCATTCCATAGAGTGTCGAGCCGGACAACAGCACAGAGCCAAACGGATGACATCCATCGCTGCCGGTAAACCTGTGCAGCAGTTGGAAACCCGAGCCATTGGTGTTAATCTGATAAATGACGCCATTCCCGCTATAAGCGCCGCCAGTCCCGCCGATGCCGCCGTAGCTGGTCATCCCGTAGAGCGTCGAGCCGGACAGAGTGAGGCCGCCCTCTGGATTCTGCCCATCACTGACAGAGAAGCTGTGCAGCAGACTGAAAGTGCCGTTCGTGTTGAGTTGAAAGACTGTCCCATGATTATTGCTGCCACCGGCGTAGGTTGCTCCAAAAAGTGTTGGCCCGGACTGAACCAGTGAACCGAGTGGACCACTCCCGTCGTTACTGCCGCCGGTGAACTGGTACAGGATATGATAGTTGAGACGATTGGTGTCGATCTGAAAAACGGTACCGTAACCGCTGTTGCCTCCCCCGGAGGTCGTCCCGTAAAGTGTCACACCGGATTGGGTTAGTGGTGCATACGGACATCTGCCATCGGGGGCCCCGCCGAAAGTGTGCATCACCCGAAAAACGGGGTTGTTGGTGCTGGTGCTGATAGAGAAGACTGTGCCGTTGCCATCCCAACCGTTAGCATTGCCCCCGGCAGTGGCCGTCCCGTAGAGGTTTGTGCCGGACTGGATGAGCGAGCAGCTAAAAGACCACATTCCTTCGCTGACAGCGAACTGGTGCATCACCCAATACCCGCTGCCATTGGTGTTGATCTGAAACACCGTGCCATTGCCATTGGTGCCGCCGCCATAGGTCATTCCGTAGAGAATTGGGCCGGATTGGATCAATGAGCCAAGCGGTCCTGCTCCGTCGTTGGCACCACCAGCGAAGCTGTGCAGCACCAGTAAGACGTTGTCGTTGATGTTGATAGAGAAGACGGTGCCATTGCCATAGCTGCCCCCGCCATAGGTCATCCCGTAGAGATATGAACCGGACTGAATCAAATCGCCATCCGGCGTTGCGCCGTCGTTGGCGCTGCCGGCGAAGTGGTGCACTACCCGATAATCCTGCGCGATGGCGGTCAGACAGGCGAATGAGAGGACGGCGACAGCCACGAAAATGCTGCGCTTTGTGATGCATTTTGTTTTCATAATGATTGTTTTGATTGGTTGTTGGTTTGCGTAAAATTCATTTTCTAAGCCGGAAGAACCGGCTGTCGGCGCTCACTGGCGGGGCGGCGAATATGCAGCAATGGCGCGAATCCCGGCGGCTTCAGCGAAACTGGAATTCGGCAGGAACCCGGCCAACACGTCTTGCTCTGCATTTATCTGTAAAGCGCCGCTGCCGGGCGAAATCCGACAACGATTTTGAACCGGTGAAGGAGGGGAGAAACAAAGGTCAGAACGTAATCTACGCCCCGGAATGCCGGGTGAAACGCGTTACGGAACGCTCGGTGTTCCCTTCGCAGAGGGTTGGTTGTGAATTATTGGGCAGGAATTTGGGCGCTGAGACTCACTTTCTGAGCCGGAAGAACTGGCTGTCGGCGCTCACCGGCAAGGTGGCTGAATACCCCGTCACACCGGGGACGGACGTCCACGTGCCATCGAGTTGAGCAACGCTTTCGAGCGTGAACCCCGGGTAGTTGGTGCTCCAGGAAAGATTGAGGTTGGTGCCGCTCAGGGTCACCGCGAGTTTAGGAAACAGGTCCAGCGCGAAGATCACTCCCTGGTTGTGGCTGCCGCCGGCGGAAGTCATTCCGTAGAGAGTCGAGCCGGACAACAGCAAGGAGCCAAACGATTGACTTCCGTCGCCGCCGCTAAAACTGTGCAGCAGTTGGAAACCCGTGCCATTGGTATTGATTTCGAAGATGGTGCCATTTCCGCTGCTGCCGCCTCCCTTGGTCATTCCGTAGAGCATTGCGCCGTGCTGAACCGGTGCGCCTCCCGGTCCTGCGCCGTTGTTACTGCCGCCGTTGAAGCTGTGCAACAACCGGAAGCCAGTGCCATTGGTGTTGATTTCGAAGATGGTGCCGTTCCCGCTGCTGCCACCTCCTCCGGTCGTTCCGTAGAGGATCGCATCCGATTGGAGCAAGGTGCCTCCCGGTCCCGCGCCGTCGTTACCGCCGCCGACGAAGTCATGCAGGTGTTGATACCCGCTGCCGTTGGTGTTGATCTGGAAAACAGTCCCGTTGTCGTTGCTGCCTCCAACAGCAGTCATACCATAAAGGATTGAGCCGGATTGTATCAATGATCCGTGCGGCCATCCTCCATCGCCGGGGCTGCCGGCAAATGTGTGCAACAACTGGAAGCCGGTGCCGTTCGTGTTGATACAGAAGACGGTGCCGTTGCCGTCCCAACCGCTGGCGTTGCCGCCGAAGGTATTCAATCCATAAAGAATGGAACCTGATTGTATCAGCGAGCCATAAGGCCACACTCCATCGCTGGTGGAGAAGCTGCGCAACACTTGGAAACCCGATCCATTGGTGTTGAGCTTAAAAACGGTTCCGCCATAACTGGTATCTTCAGAGGCAGCCATGCCGTAGAGGGTGGAGCCGGACAGGATCAGCGAGCCAATCGGCTTCTGCCCGTCGCTGCTGGCCGAAACAAAGCTGTGCAGCAGTTGAAAGCCAGAGCCGTCGGTGTTCATCCGAAAAACCGTGCCAAGGTTGTTGCTGCCGCCCTGCCATGTCATCCCGTAGAGGGTCGAGCCGGACTGGATCAAATCGCCATACGGTGCTGCCCCGTCGTTGGCCCCGCCAGCGAAGTTGTGCAGAATCCGGTAATCCTGTGCGTTGGCGGTCAGGCAGGCAAACGAGAGGATGACCACAGCCACGAAAGTGCTGCGCTTTGAGATGCATTTGGTGTTCATGATGATTGTTTTCAGTAGATTGTTCGTCGCGGGGAACTCACCTTATGAGCCGGAAGAATTGGCTCTCTGAACTCGCCGGCAGCGTGACCGAGTAACCGGTAACGCCCGACACGGTTGTCCACGTGTCTCCCAACCGGGCAACGCTTTCGAGCGTGAAGTCCGGCAAGTTGGTGCTCCAGGAGAGATTGACGTTGGTGTCATTCCGCGAAATCGTCAATCGGGCAAAGAATGGATTTGCGACCCAATAGACCAGTCCCGTGGGTTGGGTCAGCCTTGTGAAGAACAAATATTTGCCGTCCGGGCTGACTTTTGGGCACAGAATCGCATCCGCTCCGCCATTAACAGTTGCTCCAACATTCTTGGGATTGCTCCAGGTTCCATCCTGACTTCTAAAGCTCACCCATATATCCAGTCCCGTGTGACTGCCCGGCCGGGGCGAATTAAACAGCATATAGCTCTCGTCAGGAGCGACCCAGGCATGCAGCGCGCCTCCGGTGTTGATCGGCGCCCCCAGGTCCACCGCCGGCTGATAGGCTCCGTTTGTGTATTGGGAAAACATAATCCTCCCCGTGCTCCAGTCCCCATTTGTCGGAGCCCTCGAAAAGTACATGGATTGGCTCCGCACAATGGAGGGATAATACTCGATATTGCTGTCTGTATTGACGTTTGGCCCCAGCCGGACGGGCGAGCTCCAACCAGAACCCTGTCTTGCAACGTAATAGATGTCGTCGCTCGTATAATAAAAGATTTTGTTCCCATCAGGAGAAAATGAAACTTCCTTTCCGTAAAAGAATGACTGGACCGGACCGGACCACTGATTATTGGTGTACGTCATGATAAATGACGTGCCGTCGGGATACCTTGAAAAGATGATCATCTTTCCATCGGGAGAAATGGCCACCGCGTGTGTATTCTTATTGGCAACCGAGACCACTCCCGGCGCGAATACCACGGGCGTATTTCCCGGCGGTGTCTGCCCCAGGTACTGCCAGGACTGGTCTGCAGCGCATGTGAACAGTGCTCCAGCCGATAGAATAAAAGGGATCAACAGATATTTCAGTCGCCGGCCTGTTCTATTCGAATCATGATTTATTTCATCGGGTGTCGTTTTCATTGTGATTGTTCCTTGGCGGGTTCCTGGTTGGATGGAATTCATTTTCTGAGCCGGAAGAATTGGCTCTCTGAGTTCACCGGGACTGTTACTGCACAGTTCGTCACGCCGGGCACGGGTGTCCACGTTCCGCCGAGTTGGGCCGCGCTTTCGAGAACATACTCCGAGTGGATGGGGTTCCAGGACACGCCGGCATTGGTGCCATTCAGAGTCATGGCGAGTCTGGGCGAACTGAGCACGGCGCGCCACGCCTCCTGCTGGCCCGATGGGTTCGTGCCAAAACCCACAATCACCTGGCCATCCGGCGTGATGTCGAAAGCGCAGGTCAACGTCCAGCCGGTCAGATTCAGGCCATGCTCGGTTTGCAGCACCGTTTGCAGATTCCGCATGCCGTGCGCCGCATCCCAGATGTAGGCACAGTTAAAATTGCCACTGGCAGTGGAACCGGTGCCGACGATCACCGAGCCGGCGGTGGAGACACCGAACGGATGACTCCAGAACTGGCCGCCGGGCAGGTCACCGATACTTTGCATGCCGGTGCTTTGCGTCCAGCGGAAGGATGGGTAACCGGCTGAGGACGAACTTGTGCCGACAACCACGGTGCCATCGGGAGAGACCACGTTGGCAAAGCTGCTGTTGCCGCCGGGTAGATAACCCAGGCCCACCATCCCCCCACTTTGCGTCCAGCGGAAGGCCTGCTCGTTGTCCCAATTGGGTAAGTTGTAACTTGAGCCGACCGCCACTGAGCCATCGGCGGACACGGAACACGCGCGGCTGTTCGCTCGACCGGGCAGAACGCCCAAGCCGGTTATTCCGCCGCTCTGCGTCCAGCGAAAGGCCTGCGAACCTCCGTCGCCAACCACGACCGAACCGTCGGCGGAAACGCCCCAGGCCTCGTAGCGGGTCGAGCCATTCAGACTGCCGATGTTTGTCATCCCTCCACTTTGCGTCCAACGGAAGCCTTTGAAGTTGGACCAGCCCGAATTCCAGTCCGAATTGGTGCTGGGATCGCCTGTACCCACAACCACCGCGCCATCCGCCGACACATCGTTGGCGCAACTCTGAACGAAGCTTCCATCAGACAGGTTTCCCAAGCTCACTATCCCTTCGCTCCGGGTCCAGCGGAAGGCCTGCTGGCCCGAAGCGGTGGTGCCGTAGCCGACGACCACCAATCCATTATCCGAAACCCTCTGGGCGCTGCTTTCAAACTTCCCGCCCGGCAGATCGCCCAAGCCCTCGAAGGATGTTCCCATAACCGGCGTTGCGGCCAATAGACCGACACTCACCGCCGTCGAAAAAATTCTGTCATTCATATTTCATGTCTTTCTCAGGCTGGTTGGTCCCAGGTTACTTTCTGAGCCGGAAGAACTGGCTGTCGGCGTTGACCGGCAAGGTGGCTGAACATCCTGTCACGCCGGGGACGGACGTCCACGTGCCGTTCAACTGGTCAATGCCTTCGAGCACGAAACCCGGGTAGTTGGTGCTCCAGGAGAGATTGAGGTTGGTGCCGCTCAGCGCCACTGCGATTTTGGGAAACAGGTCCAGCGCGAAGATCACACCTTTGCCTTGGCTGCCGCCGGCCTTGGTCATCCCGTACAGAGTCGAGCCGGACATGAGCAAGGTGGTGTAGGGTGTCGCTCCGTCGGCGCCGGTGAAACTGTGAAGCAGTTGGAACGTGCCGTTAGTGTTGATCTGAAAGACTATCCCAAGATTGCTGCTGCCGCCTCGTTGGGTCGTCCCGTAGAGGATCGCACCAGACTGGATGAATGACGACAAATACGGCTTCGCTCCGTCGTTGCTGCTGCCGGTGAAGCTGTGAAGCAACGCGAATCCGTTGCCATTGGTGTCGATCTGGAAGATCGCACCCTGACCGGCGGTTCCGCCATACTCGGTCATCCCGTACAGCATCGAACCTGACAGCAACACAGAGCTATGTGCGTGAGACCCGTCGTTACTGGTGCCGGTGAAGACATGCAACAACTTGAACCCCGTGCCATTGGTCATCTTGAAGATAGTGCCAAGATCGGGACTGCCTCCTCCGTCAGTCATCCCGTAAAGGGTCGAGCCGGATTGAGTAAGGTTACCGGGGGCCCACTGTCCATCGGCACTGCCGGCGGCGAAGTGGTGCAGTATCTGGTAGTTTATGCCATTATTGGTGTCGATCTGAAATACCGTGCCGCCGTAACAACTGCCGCCACTGTCGCTGTTATCGTACTGGCCCCCGCTGACGGTCATCCCATACAACGTCGAACCGGATTGAATCAACGAACCATACGGCCACCTGCCGTCACTGGGTGGGCCAGCGAATGTGTGCAACAACTTGAACCCCGTGCCATTATCGGTGTCGATCTGAAACACCGTGCCATTTCCACTATTGCCGCCGACATAGGTCATTCCGTAGAGATTTGTGCCGGATTGGATCAATGAGCCAAGCGGCTGTGCTCCGTCGTTGGCACCGCCAGCGAAGCTGTGCAGCACCTGTAAGACGTTGTCGTTGGTGTTGATAAAGAAGACGGTGCCATTGCCATAGCGGCCCCCGACGCTGGTCATCCCATAGAGAACCGAGCCAGACTGGATCAGGCCACCACACGGTGTTGCCCCATCGTTGGCACCGCCGGCGAAGTGGTGCAGGACCCGATAATCCTGCGCGAGGGCGGTCAGACAGGCGAACGAGAGGACGGCGACCACCACGACCGTGCTGCGCTGTGAAATACATTTGGTTTTCATGATGATTGTTTTGGTGAGTTGTTGGTTGCGTGAAATTCATTTTCTAAGCCGGAAGAACTGGCTGTCGGCGCTCACCGGCAAGGTGGCGGAATATCCCGTCACGCCGGGGACGGAGGTCCACGTGCCGTTCAACTGGTCAATGCCTTCGAGCGTGAAACCCGGGTAGTTGGTGCTCCAGGAAACGGCGACGTTGGTGTTGTTCAGCGAAATCGCGAGTTTGGGCACCACCTCCAGCGAATAACTGTTGAAATGGAAACTGCCCTGGCCGCGCATCAGTTCCGGACCGAACTCAATCCCGATGACCCAGGCGTTGGCCGGCAACCCGGTGCGCGGCTGCATGTCGCTGATGAAGTCGCGAAGATTCCCGCCGGCATTCAGGGTCTGGCTCGTGCGCAAGTAGCTGACCACCGTCCAGGAGCTGCTACCCGACGTGGCCGTGCCTTGATAGACATCCCACTGGGCGCCCCATTTGGAAATCGTCGCCTGCCAGGTCCCGATCGGAATCTGGCTGACGCGCCAGGGCCAAACCATCATTTCATAACTGGGAGCCGAGGGATTGGCTGTCGGGCCATACCAGACGTCCCATGAGAAGTTCATGACTTCGGGATAAGTGCCTTGGTTGGTGTGCGAAACGTTGGCGTTTACAACGTAGGGAATGTTGTTGCTGACCTGGTTGGGCAAACCCCAGGCGCCCATCGGTGTGCGATATCCCAGCAAGCTGCCAAAATGCCAGCCCGCCATGACAACCGGGTAGCCCTTCACGGAGTACTGGCTGCCGTCCCAGTTGTATTCAAACGAAACCGTGTTGTCGTCTTCCAACACCGTCCGCTGATACCAATCGGGGTTGGTGGCCGAAAGTCGGCCCCACTGATTGTTGAGCACACAGAGCCCATTCCAGTCGAACGTGTCGTTGTGGTTGGTGTGCACCGTGCGCGCTTCAACGGCGGCTGTGGCAGCCAGCAGGATCGTTGCGCATGTGACTGTGGCAACCCAGCGGGGTAAGCTATTCATAAAACTCTCCTTTCGTGGATGTGTTGAATGCCTCTTGCGTGACTGACGGGGCCGCAGGCCAAGGTTGGCCATGCCCGTGGTCCTCGAGGTGGCAGCACTAAACCGATCTCGCCCGCTATGCGGACTCAACACGGTGACTGCCACCGACATCAAAGCACGGGTTCGGCTTGAATCCGGCCAGCACACCTCGATCTGCATTTGCTGGTAAAGCGCCGCCGCCGGGCGGAATCCGACAAAAATGTTTCAGTTGGGCGCCCGCTCGACGATGAGCATTTCGATAGGCATATTGGTGGGAACCAGTTCCAGCCCGAGCAGGTCAAGTGCCGAGTTTACAGCATCCAGATCGCGATTTACCAATTCAGCTTCGCTGCAATTCAGATCAAAATCGAACCTATTGCTGAGGCCGGTCCCATCAATGACGGGCCTGTTTCCCCAGAACTCAAAACTCGCAACCAGATTATCCATTCCATCATTCCAAAACCGAAATCCACCCGGAATGGGCAAAACACCATTGCCGGTGTTGGGTCCCGTGTGGCGCTTCAATGCGGGCGCATTTGGATATTTTACTCTGAGCAGCCAGACGTCCGTGTCGCGTGTTTCAATTTTTCCAACGACGCCAAATTTGCTTTTCACTGCCGCCTGCAAGGCTTTTTCATTTGCAGCTTCCCCGCCCAACAAACAGGCGATGTAATCATATCTGCCCGCCGGCAGTTGAACATTGAAAATGGCTTTTTCCGGACTGACAAAACCATAGGCGTTGGCAACAATGTCCTGGGCGCTCACCCCTGTTCCCAGCAATTTATCTCCTGTATATATGCTAGGTTTATGAAATCTACTGGAAACGATTTTGACTTGCGGTGGCTGATCTAACTGGCTGGTGTTTATCACACGCTCCTGACCTTGCCACGGATAAGTTCGGTGATCTTCAATTTCCTTGACGGTGATGGTGGTGGTTCCGGCAGCAAGTAACACGACTGCGCTGCCGACAATTGCGGTTTTTGCTTTTGTCCATGCCATAATTTTCAACACTCCTTTTGCGATGGTTAACGTTGAGGTGGTTCCGATGGTCCCCTTGGCGACAGCCGCGGAAGTGATAGCCGCCGCCAGACCCGGCGGCGCCGCTTGGGCGCCATAAGCCGAGATGGCTGCCAGCAGGACTGCCGAGGGCACGGCAAATCCGCGGGCGGCGAATATGAGCCGCAGTTTTTCCACCGCGCGCGAGACCCGCATCTTGGCCGCATCTTCACTCACACCCAGTATCGCAGCGAGTTCACGGTGGCTTTTGTTCTGGAAAAAACGAACAAGGACCGCTTCCCGATCCTTGCCGGGCAACGCATCGAGCGCGTCGTTGAGCAGCGGTACCAGTTGTTCCGACACCGATTCCACTTCATCCGATTGATGCGCGGTTTCCATGCGGACTGCCTCCTGTTCACGCCACTGCCGACGAACTTGTTCGCGCGCCAGATTGCTGAACGCGAAGCGCGTGGCCTTGAAAAGCCAGCCGGAGAGGATGGTTTTGCGCGGGATCCGGCCGGCCTTGCGTGCCAGCGCAATGAACACCGCCTGGGTCACTTCCTGCGCCAGATGCGGATTGCCGGCCTGCCGCAGGGCGGTGTGATAGACGAGTTCAACGTACCGGTCCACCAGCACGCGAAAGGCCGCCTCGGAATTCCGGCTCGCGTATTCCCGGAGCAACTGCCAGTCATCCATCGGCTTCATTCCATTCACTCGTTAACAGCCGCCGGATGGAAAAGGTAACAACCTTCCAACGGCTACGGTTGCGATTCGTAGAGAAAAGAAATTTCCTTCGGGGAAAGCGCCCGGTCCCATATCATCGGTTCATCCATCGTTCCAATAAACGAAAGCCCGAGTTGCTGAGGCGGATAGGAACCATTACAACCGATAGTGAGGCCAAACTGGTTGGACGGCACTGCACCGGTCCAACTGACTGTGTCCTGTTGGAGTTGGCCGTCCACATATAACCGCAGTTCCTTTCCATCATAGGTGCTGGCCAGGTGATGCCATTGCCCGTCGGCGATGACACGATCGCTTACGGCAAAGTACGGTTGCGGTCCGATCTCGGAACTAGCCTGGCCCCGCCACGAATTTTGCCCAAAATCGCCCGCGATACTCATGGCATATCCGCCGTTGAACGATTTGTCGAAAATACGGCGCCATTCCATGTCCTGTTTGGTTGTCTTGACCCAGGCGGCCAGGGTGATTTCACGGGGATTCAAAGAGTCACTGTTTGGTACGTCAATCTGGTCGCCATCAGCGGTGAATTCATAAGCACCGCCCTTTTTGCCGTCCGCCGTCCAGTGAACTCCCTTGGCCAAGCCATGATTTCCTTGACCGCTGGTATCGGTGACTTTGCCATCCGGTTCAGCCCGATCAAAAGTATAGTGCAGCATCAACCCCTTGCGGAGGCTTTCGACCGTGACGGAACGGCTGCTGTTGATGACCGGGATGGAAACGGCGGCCCCGATGACGACAATGGCCGAGACCGTGGAGAGCGTTTTGTGCGCCAGAAACAGTTTGATGAAAGACATCAGGCCGGAGGCACCG
The DNA here is from genome assembly GCA_049523555.1 of Verrucomicrobiota bacterium. Taxonomy (GTDB): domain Bacteria; phylum Verrucomicrobiota; class Verrucomicrobiia; order Limisphaerales; family UBA11358; genus UBA11358. The sequence continues at coordinate 21,616 of JBEKMU010000020.1, forward strand.
GCGCCGGAGGCCGCCGCCAGCGATTTGGCAAGGACACCCGAAGCCAAACCGGCAGGGGCCGCTTGGACGGCATTTGCGGCCACGGTCGAAGCGATCAAAGCGGAAGAAACAACTATACCGTGACGCACAAAGTGAGCGCGCAGTTTGTCCACCGCCCGGCTGACGCATTTTTGGGCCGCATCCGCGTTAATTCCCAGCGCTTCGCCAATGGCACGGAGATCGCGGTGTTCGAAAAAGCGCAGCACAATCGCCGTTCGATCCCGGGCGCTCAACCGGTCGATCGCCTCGTCCAGGAGAGGCGCCATCTGCTCAAACGCCGCCTCGACATTTTCATACAATGCATTCATTTCGGCAGCCAGCCTTTCACGTTTTTGACGGCGGCGCTCGCTGCGCATGACCGTGGCCGCGACATGGCAGGTGCGCCGGTGCAGCCAGCCGCCGAGCATGACAGCCGGGGAAAGTGTCCCCGCCAGTCGTGCGAGGTCCGTGAACACTGTTTGAGTGATGTCCTCAGCCCTGTAAGTGTCACCATCAGCCAACCGCACGGCGGTTGAATAGACCAGATTGATGTAGCACGCGACCAATTCGCGGAAAGCCTCTTCCGATCCATTCGTAGCGTATTCCGCCAGCAATTTTCGGTGTTCCGTCATTTACCGTCAGTATAGTGCCACCCGGGGGCAGAATCGGACAAAAAAATTTTCAGGCAGCGCCCTCCGCCCGCAACTCCAGCCAGGCTGGTGAGCAGCTATTCGTAACGCAGCGATTCGATGGGGTCCAGATTCGCCGCCTTGTAGGCCGGGTAGGTTCCAAAAATGATTCCGACCACCGAGCAAATCAGCAGTCCCAGCACTATCCAGTCAATCGGGATGGCGGGCGGCACTTTCATATACCACGCGAGCACGTTGCCGCCGAGAATGCCGAGCACCACGCCGATGACGCCGCCGACTTCGCACAGTACGATGGCTTCCATGATGAATTGTGTCATGATGTTGCGCCGCTTGGCGCCAATGGCGCGGCGCACGCCGATTTCCCGCGTGCGTTCCGTGACCGACACGAGCATGATGTTCATGATGCCGATGCCCGCCGCCACCAGCGCGATGGAGCTGACGACGGTCACGCCAATCCGCACAGCCCGCGTGAAGTTGTCGAATTGGGCGATGAGCGAATCGTTGGAAAAGAGCTCGAAATCATCCGGCTGGCCGGGGGGAACTTTGCGGACGGCGCGCAGGATGCCGCGCACCTGCTCGATGCAATCGTCGTAACTGGCCGAGTCGCGTGAACGCACCAGAATGGTCAAGTCGTCCCACCAACGCCCGTAACGGTTTAATGCGGTAGTAATGGGGATGATGGCAAAATCGTCCTGTCGTCCTCCCAACGAAGCGCCTTTGGGGGCGAGCACGCCCACCACCATGTATTTGTAGCCGTTGATTTTGATCTCCTCGCCCACCGCCGAGCCGAAGGGAAAGGCCGTCTTGGCCAGGGCGCTGCCGAGCACACAAACTTCGCGCGCGTCGTCCACGTCGTTGTCCGAAAGCACGCGGCCATCCTCAATGTCCCAGTTGCGCGCGGGGAAACTGCCGGGCGTTTCGCCCAGCAGCCGGGTGTTGGGCGACGTTTTGGCGTACCGGGTCGAGACCTGTCCGCGCCAGAAGTCGCCTTCGATGCCCACGTCGGCGGCAAGCGTGACTTTCGCTTTCACCTGTTCACTCTGGGCCAGGGTGACGAATTTGCGCCGCCGGTATTTTTCCCGGTCGGCGCTGTTGCCGAGCTGGAGTTCCGGCCAGCGCTGGATGGCAAAGGTCTGGCTGCCCAACCCGCTCATTTCCGTCTCGACGCTGCGCTTCAACACACGCATCGCGGTCATCACGACAATGATGGAAAACACGCCAATCAACACGCCGAGCAGCGTGAGCGCCGAGCGCAGCTTGTGCGCCGTCAGGGCGTTCATGGCCATCGAGAAACTCTCGTGGATTTCACCGAGCAGTAATGTAGGTTTATGAAATTTCATTCGCTCCTCAACGCCTCCACTGGATCCATCCGCGCCGCGCGCCAAGCCGGCATAAAACCTGAAACCACACCGGTCAACAACGCTACGAGCAGTGCAACGACAACGATGGGCAAGGACATTGTCGCAGGGAACAGCAGGTGTGTAACAGCCAATGTGGCAAGCCATGCTATGCACAAACCAATCAGACCGCCCATCAGGCAGATGCAGGCGGCCTCGACCAAAAATTGCAGCAGGATGTTGCGCCGTTTGGCGCCAATGGCCTTGCGCACACCAATCTCGCGTGTGCGTTCGGCAACCGAAACAAACATGATGTTCATGATGCCGATGCCTCCAACAAACAGTGACAGGCTGGTGACGAACAGGCCGATAGCCGCAATCGTGCGGGTTTCCTTGTGAAACAGGTCAATGAACTGATCCTGCTGATTGATGGCAAAATCGTCGGGATCCTCTGGGCGCAGATGCCGGATGTGGCGCATTGTCTGGCGCAACTCCTCCCTGGTTTCATCCAATTGCGCCAGGCCGTTGGCTTTGACTTCAATATTCACGTCCGGCCGGTTCCAGATTTCCGCCAGGAATTCCCGGAGCGGAATGATGACCCGGATATCCAAGTCCAGACTCCCAAACAGGTTTCCACGCTTCTGCAAAACGCCGACAACTTGGAAGGATTGGTCACGAATTTTGATGCGTTTGCCGAGCGGCGATTCGTTGGGAAACAGGTTCGTGGCCAACTCGCTGCCAAGGACACAGACGGGCTGGCTGCCTCCGGAATCCACTGCAGTCAGGAACCGGCCTTGAGCCAGGGTGGCCCCGGTGGTTATCAGGTTGTTTGGTGTGGTGCCCAAAATCGTCACACCGTCCGCACTGCGGGTTTCGTATTTCACCGTCTCAGTGTAATATGCCGTGGGGTTGATTGCGGAGGCCAGTGTCAGTTGCCGTGCCAACGCCTCGGCGTCTTCGGGCCGGATGGGTCGGCGCTTTTGCATTTTAAGCCAACTGTCATACGAATTATTCAGCCAACTGAACCGCGATATGAAAAAGGTGTCTCCGCCCATTGCTGAAAGGCTGTTCACGAATGCCTGGTTCAGCCCGTTGATGGCCGCGCCCATGAGCGTGACGGTGACAATGCCAATGACAATGCCGATGGTGGCGAGCACCGAACGCATCTTGTTGGCGCGCACGGCGTTCCACGAAATGCCCAGGCTTTCCTGGAGTTCGGCAAGGAATTTCATTGGATGATTGGATTATTGGATTGGTGGATTGGTAGGGGGCAACGTATCGCGCCAGTCGTTGGTTCTACGTTTGTTTTCCAATGATTCAATGAGCCGCAGTAGTTTGTTCTCCACCTCGTAATGCAGTTTATCAAAATCTTCGAAGCCATCGTTTGAAATGAATTTGACGCTTCGTAATCCAATCGCGCGGGTGAGCGTTTCGGCAAGGGAGCCTTTGGCAGTGTAAAGGAATTGCAGGTATTCAGGAAGTGAACGCCGGCCATAGCCTTCCGCAATGTTTGCTGAAACAGATTGCGCGGCATCTCTGAACTGCGATTTAAGCTTAAAATCCGAAACTTCTGCGCATAAACGAAAAGCCATGACAAACAAATCCATTCCGCGCTGCCAGGCTTCGAGTTTCATGTAGCCGCGATTCAAATTTCGTCGTTTCGTGTATTCCATAAATCCAATAATCCAAAAATCCATTCATCTAATCATCCCGTTATCCGGTCTGTTTCTCGTCGCTCGCGATGAGGCCGTCGCGCAGGCGGATGATGCGCCGCGCCTGGCGGGCGATGTCTTCCTCGTGCGTGACCACAACGATGGTGTTGCCCTTCCGCGAAAGTTCCTCGATCAACGCCATGATTTCCGCGCCGGTTTTGGAATCGAGATTGCCCGTCGGTTCGTCGGCCAGCAGGAGTGAGGGTTTGTTGACGAGCGCGCGGGCAACGGCGACGCGTTGGCGCTGGCCGCCGGATAGTTCGTTGGGTTTGTGATGCACCCGGTCCGCCAGGCCGACCTGCGCGAGCGCGTCGAGCGCGATTTGGCGGCGGCCTTCCGCCGGCACTCCGGCGTAAATGAGCGGCAGCTCGACGTTGTGCAGCGCGTTCGAACGCGACAGCAAATTGAAGGTCTGGAAAACAAACCCGATTTCGCGGTTGCGGATTTCCGCGAGCTGATTGTCGTCCATGTCACTGACGCTGATGCCGTTCAATTCGTAATGGCCGGAGCTGGGCGTATCGAGGCAGCCGATGAGGTTCATCAGCGTGGATTTGCCCGAGCCGGACGGCCCCATAATGGCGACGTATTCGCCGCGCTGGATTTCGAGTGACACGTCGCGCAGGGCGTGGACGGTTTCTGCGCCCATCTGGTAACGCCGCGAAATGTTCTGGAATCGGATCAAGCTCATTTATTGCATCGGTGGGGCGAGACTCCGTCGAGCCCATTTCAAGCAAAGCTCGAGAGACTCTCGCCGATCAGTTCTTTGAGACTTCGCCGGTGGCCTCCCCTTTTTTGACCTTCGAGCCGTCATTCAGATCGCGGCTGATGGCGCGAAAACCGCCGGAGACAATTTCCTCGCCATTGGTGAGGCCGTCGGTGATTTCCCAGTAATTGTCGTCGCAAATGCCGATTTTCACCGGGACGGCCTTCACGTGGTTGCCGTCCAACACAAAAACCACATCCACCGGCTTGGTGGCTTCCTTGGACTTCGCGGCTGATGCGACAGCGTTCGTGCCCGCCGTGGCATTTGTGCCGGCGGCGGATGCGCTATTCGTCGAGGCAACGGCGTTGGTCCCCTTGGCCTTTGGCGGATCTATTTTCTTTGGCGTGCGGGTGGTGACGCTGGCCAGCGGAACGGTGAGCACGTTGGTGCGGTAACTGGTTTCAATCTCGGCGCTGACGGACATGCCGGGGCGGAAAGCTTCCTTGTCGCTGAGACGGATGCGCACCTGGAACTTGGTCGCTTCCTGCGACTGGCTGCTGCTGGTGGAATAGCTGGTGGACAGGTTGCTGTCCTTTGAGGAACTGGCAACGTCCGTCACCAGACCGGCGAATTTGCGGTCCTTGAACGCGTCCACTTCCAAGCGCGCCTTCTGGCCCGGTGCGATCCCCACCACGTCCATTTCGCCGATGTCCACGCGTGCTTCCATCTGGCTCAAATCCGAGATGATCATGATGATGGTTCCGGCATTTTGCACGGTCCCCAGAACGCGTTCGCCGAGTTGCGAGTTTAATTTGCTGATGGTGCCGTCGAGCGGCGAAACGATGGTGGTCTTGGCGAGTTCCTCCTGCGCGCTGTCCACCGAGGCCTTGGCCACGTTGACCTGGTCGTCGGCGCTGTCGAGTTGTGCCTTGGCCACGTTGCGGGCGGATTTGAAACCGATGAAATCCGAATCCGAAAGCAGCTTGCGGTTGAACAATTCCTCGTTGCGTTTGTAGTCCGCCTCGGCCTTTTCCAGGTTCGCCTCCGCCGAGGCTTTGGCGGCCAGCGACGATTCGTAACCCGCCTTGGCCTGGTTGAGCGCGGCGATGTAAATGTCCGGGTTGATCTTCACGAGCAAATCGCCCTTTTTGACCTGCTGGCCTTCCTTGACCGGCAATTCGATGATTTCGCCGCTCACTTCGGGGCTGATGGTGACCTGCACGACCGGCTGGATTTTGCCGTTGGCCACGACGAGGTTGGTGAGGCTGTGCCGCGCGACCAGTTCCGTTTGAATCGTGATGGCTGGCGCGCGTTTTTTGAAGATGGCCACCAGCACCAGCGCGACGAGCACCAGCCCGATGACTGAGAAGATGATGATTTTCCGGCGTTTCTTAGGTTTTGCCATGGTGTGTGGTATTTAAGACAAGATGAACGAAAATTTGTTTCGGGAAATTAAATTTTAAAATGTTTTTACAAGGCCCACTGTCCCAAACCGATGGCAATGAGCAATATTTCAATCAACACCCAAAAACCGAAAACGACCGCGAAGGCCTTTGTCATTGGCCCGCCCGAAAGTTTGGCCAGCCCGGTGGCCAGCACCCCCGCGTGCCAGAAATAAATGATGTTGGCCGCGCCCAGCAGGAGATGCCCGCGCTTCATCGGATCAAAGTCATCCACCAACAGCGCCAGACTGGGACCAACGTAGGGCCGGCCGAATATCACGGCGAGCAGCGTGCCGACGACCATTCCCAGGGCGATAATGAGGGAAGAAAGTCCGGCCACTTCCAGAGCTTTCAGGTAGTCAAACCGGGTTTTGAAAAGCCACCGCCCGGCCAGCCACAACACCAACGCCCATCCAAAAACGGAGATGAACGTACGTAAGACCCTGCCGATGCTGACGATCACTACCATCAATTGCAGGGCCTGATCCGCCTGGGCCTGGGTCATTTTACCTTGTTGCACCTGTTGATCGACTGCCTTGACCTGTGCCTCGTGCATGGTCTGTTGAATGGCCGGCTGGGCGAACACGATGCACACGGAAATCACGCCCACCACGGCGTAAATCAGCACCGGCACGAGCCAGTTGGCAACGGACGGCGCGGTGACTTTGATTTCGTCAAAGACCTCGCCCGGTGCGGCAAAGACATTCAACAACCGCCCGGCCAGCGACGTCGTTGGCGCTTGCGGTCCGGCCGGCTGCGGCCCGGACATGGACGAGACTTGTTCCATGTGTTAAAGTCTGGTTTCATCCACTACTTAGGCAAAATCCGGTCAAAGTTACAAGAAAAGTCGCCGGAATTTTGAAAGGTTACAAACCACGAAATACACGAATTACGCGAAAGGCGGGCGCGCCAGCGTCTTGGACTGCGGTGGCCCTCTACCGCCTTTAGCCCCGTAGCGGCGATTCGGAAGAACGCCGCTGAATGGAAATTAAGTTTGCGGCGCTCTGCCGAGACGCCGCTACGCCCGTTCAATAAACCAAGACTGAAACAGCGACCTCCCGTTCCTATTTCGTCAATGGCCGGACTGTTTTTGGGAACCAAGATAAGCCGCCAGTTCGCAGAACGTCAGAAAGACGCATCGGGCTGCCTCCACACAGCGTGGAACTCGGCTTCAATAAACACGCGAGGCCATTCCCAGATAGACCAGCCATTAACCTGCTCTCCACCGTGCTGCGCGACAGGCGGAGGGAGTATAGAAAAGCACGCATTCTCGGCTGCGCCGTCGAGTGGGCGCAACGGCACATAAACCGGCTTGGGATCGGAAACAACACTGCGACAGAAAGAGATTACGTAAGGCTTGATGAGCTTTGGCGGTCTCATGCGCTGGCTACACCTAACGTTTCGAATCAGCGACCCCGCGCCACTGACGCCCGGCATGGGACAGAGGTGTTATCGCGGGGTTCGCTGTATCCGGCTTGTTGGGCTAGGAAATCCACATCATCACTTTCTTCAGTTCTTTGAGTTCTCCCTTTTCATACCTGTAAAGAATCATCCAACCCGAGCCCGCAAGCCAATGCGTCTGGATCCCTTTGTAAACCAAAACGAGCCCGCTCTTCTCGTCGTAAATGGGCAACGAAACTGTAGTGCTCACATGGGCGTTGGGGTTCTCTTTATACCACCTCTCCCATCCGCCGCCATCCTTCTTGAAGTACTTCTCGTATTTACCGTCGTAGTCAACAATGTAGCCATCTTTTGGAGATGATTTGATCGACAAGCGAACAGCCTTCTTGTTGCGCTCAAACAATCGGTCAACCAGTTTGGCAACATCTACTCCGTTGGTCTGCAAATGATCTCGGATGTACTTTTTGCTGTCTTTTACCTCTTTTGAGTCGCCAGCGTCCATGTGCGAAAGCCCTGCCTCAGGAGAGACGACTGTGTAGCCCCCGTCAGTGTAGGATTGCCGGAGCACGAGCGCTAAGATGGTACCTTCCTGCTCCGTCATTTTATCACCCGCCGCCCAAACATTTGCAGCGGCTAGAACCAACGCCACTAAAACCGTCGATAGTCTTGTGTTCATGGCTTTTCCGCCCAACGATAGAGTTCAGCGGTCGCGTCAGGTGACCTAGGTTTGTCGTTTGACGTCATTGGCCTGTTGTTCATGTATTACTGAAATCACAGCTCAGATCCGCTGCAACGAATTGTTCTACGCCAC
>JBEKMU010000021.1:0-29660 GCA_049523555.1 Verrucomicrobiota bacterium
CGCCTGTCGCCGGGCGTTGGCGGCATCGAGGGACAAACCTTTCCTGTGAGGGAAGCTCAAACAACCTGTCTCCGCTTCGATCTAACCCCGACTCCGCATGCCGTTCCCGGCCCATAGTCTCCCGAAGTGTCCAAGTGAGGAGCGTTCCGGTGAATCATCAGGAAAGCTTGCCTCCGACGCGCACCATCATAAACACCCGGCCCGGCGATGCAAGAAATTTTTTGGAGGACAGCAACAACGGGGTTTTCCCAACGGAAAGCTGACACGAATTTCAACAATTTCCGCCAATTTATTTGCGCTCATTCGCGCCATTCGTGTTAAAGCTTTTCCGTATCCGTGTCCATCCGCGTGCATTCCGCCTCCGTTTCACTACGGCGCGACAAGTCGTGGTTCCAAGGTCAATCCTGAAATTGAAGCTGCCGGTTGAGGTTGTCAGGATGCTTTTCTAATCCAGCGTCTGGCGGTAGCGTTTGATGCCGATGGCCAGCATCACGACCAGAAACAGCGCAATCGGCCAAAGGTCGGGCGCAACTTCAACCAGGCCGTTTCCTTTCAATAAAATTCCGCGCACCACCCGCAGAAAATGCGTGAGCGGCAAAAGCTCGCCGATGTCCTGCGCCCAGCCGGGCATCCCGCGAAACGGGAACATGTAGCCCGACAACAACAGCGACGGCAGGAAAAAGAAAAACGCCATCTGCACCGCCTGAAGCTGGTTTTTGCCGATGGTCGAGAAAGTGATGCCCACCGCAAGGTTTGCCACGATAAACAGAAGCGCCAGCACCAGCAACAACAGCACGCTGCCCACAATCGGCACGTTGAACAGAAACCTCGACGCCAGCAAAATCAGGAAGATCTGGATGTAGCCGACGGTGATGTAAGGTATGATTTTGCCAATCATCACTTCGGCCGGACGTACCGGCGTGGAAAGCAGGTTTTCCATCGTGCCGCGCTCGCGTTCGCGCGTGATGGCCAGGGCCGTAATGATGATCATTGTCATCGTCAGCATGACGCCTATGAGTCCGGGCACGATGTTATACTGGGTGATGTTTTCCGGGTTGTAATGTTGGTGCACCACCAGATTGAACGGCGGCGGGGTGTCGCGCAACTTCGCCAACGGCCCGGTGAGGTCGCGGTTCAGCACGGTGGTCGTCAACAGGTTGATGGCCGCGATGGCATAGCCGACGGCGGATGGGTCGGTGGCGTCGGCTTCCAGCAGCAAGTCCGGCCGTTCGCCGCGCAGCAGTTTGCGGGAAAAATCCACCGGAATGTCCACGGCGAACTGGACCGTACCTTGGGCAAGCATTTTTTGAATGTCCGCCTCGTTTTTTGGTTCGCGGACAATGTCGAAATAACTGCTGTTGCACAAGCCCCACACAATCGTCCGCGAAAACACGCTGTTGTCCGCCGAATAAACGGCGGTGGGCAGGTGTTTTGGATCCGAATTGATGGCGTAGCCGAAGAGAATGAGCTGGAGCAGCGGAATGCCGATCATCATCGCGAACGTGACGCGGTCGCGGCGCATCTGGATGAATTCCTTCACCACGACCGCCCAGAATCGCCGCCAGTTGAATGCAAACCGCTTCACGAGAAATTGTCCTTCGCGGTTTCCATCAGGCTGATGAACACGTCCTCCAGCCCGGATTCGATTTGTTTCCAGCGATACGCGCCGGTCATCCAAGGGCCGACGCTTTCACGCAAACGCACGGCATCACGACCGCTCACGTGCAGCGTCGTGCCGAGCGCGACGACCTGTTCAACTCCGGGTTTGCCACGGATTTTTTCGGCCAGCGCCGGCAAATCCGGTCCGGTGACCTCCCATGTGGTCAGGCCAGCGGCCTTCACGACTTCGCCCGCCGTTCCACTGGCGAGCAAATTGCCGTAGGCGATGTAGGCCAGCCGATGACAGCGCTCGGCCTCATCCATGTAATGCGTTGTGATGAGAACGGTCAGGCCGTCGGCAGCGAGCTGGTGGATTTCCTCCCAAAATTCACGGCGTGCCTTCGGATCCACGCCTGCCGTCGGCTCGTCGAGCAACAACAATTGCGGCTCGTGAATCAGGCACGCGGACAACGCCAGCCGCTGTTTCCAGCCGCCGGATAATTCACCGGCAAGCTGGCGGCGGCGTTCGGTCATGCCGAGACGTTCCAGACTTTTTTCCACGGCGGCACTGCGTTCCGGCACGCCGTAAATGCGCGCTATGAAATCCAGGTTTTCCTCGATGGTCAGGTCTTCATAAAAACTGAACCGCTGCGTCATGTAACCGATGTTCTTCTTGATCTCGCCGGATTCACTGCGAATGTCGAAGCCCAGACAACGTCCGCTGCCGCCGTCGGGCCGGAGCAGGCCGCAGAGCATGCGCAGAAACGTCGTCTTGCCGCTGCCGTTCGGGCCGAGGAAACCATAAATCTCCCCGCGCCGTACCTGCATGGGGATATTGTTCACGACCGTGCGGTTGCCGAATCGCTTCGTGATGCCCTGAACGTCAATGACGAGGTCGGTTGCGCTCATGTCAATTTATTGAATCGAACAAAACAGCGTGATGCGTGAATTGCATTCGGGCATCAATGGTTTTTTCACGCGTCACGCATCACGTTTCACGATTTCATTTTAATTCAACGTCCACCGGCTGGCCGGGGCGAAGTTCCGCCGCGTCCGCCGGAGAGAATTTTGCCTCAATCATGAAAACCAATTTGGCGCGGTTCTCGCGGCTGTAAATCACCGGTGGCGTGAACTCGGCCTGCGTGGAAATGTAATTGACCGTGGCCGAATACGCGCGCTGCCCGCCATCAAAAGTCACACTGACGGTCTGGCCGGTTTTGATTCGCGGCAGCACCGCCTGCGGAACGAAAAAGCGCACTTTGATGTTCGCCGGTGGCAACAATTCCACCACCGGATTGCCCGCCGCCACCCATTCGCCGGCGCGATCCAGCGTGTCCTGCACAAATGCATTCGTCGGCGCGAATTGCTGCTTCTGGTCAAATGACCAGCGCGCCTTGTCCAGCGCGGCGGTTTGCGATTCGACAGCGGCCTGCGCAGCGCGAATGACATCCTCACGACCGCCGAGCCTGGCCGTTTCCAAATCTGCAGCCAGTTGGTCAACCTGTGCCTGATCGGCGTCGCGCTGGGCGCGGGCCTGATCCAATTCCTCTTTGGAAACCACGCCGGCGCCACCGAGTTGTTCGCGTCGGACCAAGTCGGCTGCGGACAGTTTCAAATTGGCCTGTGCGCGCTCCAGTTGCGCCTCGAGCGAAGCGATTTCCGTCGGACGCTTGCCCTTGTTCAAGTCGTCCAACTGGGATTGGGCTTGCGCGAGATTTTTTTCCGCCTGTTGGACGGCGGCGGCTTCGGAACCACGCTCCAACTCAAACAGCAATTGACCGGTCTTGACCTCATCGCCGCGCGCCACGGCAAGATTCGTGAGCGCGCCGCCGAGCGGCGAGGCGACATAAACGTATTCGCCTTCGATGTAGCCCTGAAAGACCTTCGATGAATCCGCAGCACAGCCCGCGATGAAAATTGCGGCCAGCGCCAGTCCACCGGTCAAAGCCGTGCCATTTCGCAGTTGCATCTTGGGATATGAACCAAAGTTGGGAAAATTTGCAAGTTTGCACCGAGCCGGGCAAAATTGATAAGTTCATGGCCGCATGAAAAAGTTGTTTGTCTGTGCATGGGCGCTCGTCTGTTTTGCCGGGAACACCACCGCGCAAAATACGAACACCAATCTGCCCGGCTGGATCACCCGGCCTTTGTCGTTGACCGACAGTCTCAACCTGGCATTGCAACAAAATGCCACCATCCTCAAGGCCAAGAACGATCTCGAAGCGTCGCATGGCGTGGTCGTGCAGACGCGCGCCGTGGCGTTGCCACAGGTGCAGGCCACCGGCCAATACAAGGACACCGACCCGCATGCAATTGAATCCATTTCGGGGCCCGGATTCAGTCTCACCCAACCGCATCAAAACTGGAATGCAGGGGTGCAAATCGTCCAATCCATTTACGAAGGCGGAAAATTGGTGGCAGCGTTGCAGGCGGCCAGTGCCACCAAACAGCAGGCGCTGGCGCAATATCAAACGATCGTGGCGGACACACTGCTGGCCGTGCGCGTGGCGTACTACGACGTGCTGCTGGCGGCGCAGCAAATCACCGTCCATGAAGCCTCGGTCAATCTGCTGCAAAAGGAACTTGAAGACCAGCAACGCCGCTACAACGCCGGCACGGTGCCGCATTTCAACGTCCTCCGCGCCGAGGTCGCCGTGGCCAACGAACGCCCGAATTTGATTCAGGCACGCAACAATTACCGCATTGCGAAAAACAATCTGTCGAACCTGCTCGGCTACAATCTGCCGCGGGAAATCTGGGAGGATGTCCCGTTGAATCTGACCGATGTGCTGGACGCCGCGCCCTACCAGGTGGATTTGCCCGCGGCCATCCAACAGGCGCTGTCCCGGCGCACCGAACTCATTACTTTGCGCAAAACGGCGGAGTTGCAACGGCTCAACGTCGTGAACGCCAAGGCCGGTTACAAACCGACCATTCAAGCTTTTGCCGGTTACACCTGGTATAACGCGCAATTCACTGCTCCCGTTGAACTCGACCACGATATTCATGGTTGGGATGCCGGCGGACAGTTGAGTTGGAACATTTTTGACGGGATGCTGACGCGCGGTAAAGTCGTCCAAGCCAGGGCCCTTTACGATAAATCCAAGACCGATGTGGACGATAAGGCGCGGCAAATCGAATTGGAGGTTCGCACGGCCTATTCCGATTTTATTATGGCACGCGAAGTTTTGGATTCGCAGCTAAAGGTGCAGGAAGAGGCCGAAGAGGCGTTGCGCGAAGCCGGAGCACGCGCCGACGCCGGAACCGGCACGCAATTGGATGTGCTCGACGCTCAAACTTCGCTGACGCAGGCGCGCACGACGGAAATCCAAGCGTTGCACGACTACGACACCGCCCGCGCCAAACTCGAACGCGCCATCGGCGCCGACATGATGCAACCACCCGCGGCGAAATAGATCGAGAGTGACATTTGCCGATTGACGGCGTTGGTGTCTCTGGTGGATTTTGTCCGCCGATGAAAAAGATTCAACGGGCGCTACTTTCCGTTTCCGACAAGACCGGCCTGGTGCCGTTCGCGCAAATTCTCGCCGCGGCGGGCGTCGAACTGATTTCCACCGGCGGCACGGCCAAAACGCTGCGCGAAACCGGCCTCACGGTGAAGGATATCAGCGAACACACGGGCTTTCCCGAAATGCTCGACGGCCGCGTCAAAACGCTCCACCCGAAAGTTCATGGCGGTTTGCTTTTCATTCGCGGCAACGAAACGCACGAGGCGACGGTAAAAGCGCACGGCATTCCGCCGATTGATCTGGTGGTCGTGAATCTTTATCCGTTCGAGCAGACCGTCGCGAAACCGGATGTGAGTTTGCATGAAGCGATTGAGAACATTGACATCGGCGGGCCGTCCATGCTCCGCAGTGCGGCAAAAAATCATGACAGCGTAACGGTGGTGGTGGATCCGTTGGATTACGCACAAGTCGCCAAACAAATTTCGGAGAACGGCAACACGACCCTGGAATTGCGCCGCGCGCTGGCGGCGAAAGTGTTCGCACGGACGGCGGCTTATGACGGGGCTATCGCGTCGCACCTGGCCAAAACGTTTGAAACGCAAAACGATGATTTGCCGAACGCGCTGTTCGTCCACGCGCCGCTGGCGCAAACGCTGCGTTACGGTGAAAATCCGCATCAAACGGCGGCGCTTTACGGCGGGTTCAAGGAATTTTTCCGGCAACTCCACGGCAAGGAACTTTCCTACAACAACATTCTGGATTTGACGGCGGCGGCGAGTTTGATTGCTGAATTTTCAGATGACCCGCCGACGCTGGCGATTCTCAAGCACACGAATCCCTGCGGCGTCGGGCAGGGAAAAAATCTGCGCAAAGCTTGGGACAAGGCGTTTGCGACCGACCGGCAGGCGCCATTCGGCGGCATCATCGCCGTCAACCAACCGCTTGACAGCGCGTGCGCGCAGGCCATCGCGGAAATTTTCAGCGAAGTCATCATTGCGCCGGAATTCACCGCCGGTGCGCTGGCGGTTCTGGAAAGGAAAAAAAATCTGCGGCTGATCAAGATGTTGAAATCGCCGCTCGCCGCGCGATCATTGGACATGCGAAGTGTCGGGGCCAATTCATTTTTGTTGCAGGAGCGCGACGTGAAAGTGACAACGCAGGCGGACTTGAAAATCGTGACGAAACGGCAGCCGACCGGGGCGGAGGTGAACGCGATGCTGTTCGGCTGGCGTGTGGTGAAGCATGTGAAATCGAACGCCATCGTTTATGCGGCGTCGGATCGCACACTGGGCGTCGGTGCGGGGCAGATGAGCCGTGTGGACGCAAGCCGCATTGCGGTCTGGAAGGCGGGGGAAGCCAGGCTTTCGCTCGAGGGCAGCGTGGTTTGCAGTGACGCGTTTTTTCCGTTTGCGGATGGTTTGATGACCGCGGCGGAAGCGGGCGCAACGGCGGTGATTCAACCAGGTGGTTCGGTGAAGGACGCAGAGGTGATTGCCGCGGCGGACAAACGCGGAATGGCGATGGCGTTCACCGGCACACGGCATTTCCGGCATTAAATTTTCGAACGAAGGAAGCGAAGGCACACAGACAGGGCCTGCTGGAGCACCACCCCACCGGCTTTAACCAAGCCCGCCTGGCAGTTCTTGTTTCAGCGGATGAGCCAGTAAATCAGGGCAAATTGCGCGAAGGTTACGGCAACCACGAGCGTCCACACAAAAAATTCGCCGGTGCGCAAGCTGCGCTGGCGGGCGGCGCCAAGCCAGAATTGGAGTCGAACAGAACCCAGGGTGATGAGGTCACCGTTGCGGAGCACGGCGTTTTGAACTGGCCGGCTGTTGACCGAAGCGAGGGCGTTTGACGTGGTTGTGAGCGTGAACCCTGACTCGCGTTGAAATTCCAGAGTGAGATGCCGGTCCCAAACACCGTCGTCGTCCAGTTGCAGTTCGTTTCCCGCTGCGCGTCCGATGCGGAAAGGAAAACGGCGGGCAACCGTCTGGCGGCCCGCCTTTTTCCCCGAAAGGACGTTAAGTTGAATCATTACCAGATGCGGCGCGGCACCGAGATTTGGTCGCCGGGATAAACGGACGGGTCCAGAGACGGGTTTTTCAGTGCTTTGCTGCAATTCACCTTGATACGCTCGCCATTGGTGCGTATGAGCCAGACTTTTTTATGATTGGCAAAATCGCTGAAGTCGCCGGCGGATGCGATGGCTTTGGTGACGGTGGTTTGGCCGACGTAAAGTTGACGTCCGGGGGATTTGACTTCGCCACTGACATAGTAAACGCGATCCCCGATGTTCACGGTGACGGTGAGGTGGGTGTAAAACCTGGGCACGTAGAGGTCGTGAATCTCATTCTGTAATTCGCCCGCAGTTTTGCCGGCAGCCTGGATCTTGCCGATATCGGGCATGGTAATGGTGCCGTCTTCCTTGATGGGCTCCTGGTGTGGCGGAATATCCACCGGCAGGCCGCTCAAGGTTACGATGATGGTGTCGCCGACATGGAAGCGTGCGGCATCCGAAGCGGATTCATTTGCCGACGGCAGGCCACTCCTCGCCGACGGATTGGGCATGTCGGAAAACACGGCTTCGTCTGATGGCGAGGAACAGCCAGCCAACATCAGTCCCGCGAGCAACAATCCGCAAACAGACAGTCCCTGCCCCAACAACATGCAATACGATTTCATTGCCCGAATCTTCGTAAAAAACCAACCCCGCAATCAATACTTTTGTTTGATGCTCCCCTGGTCGGTGTCGTCGGGGGCGTTTCGATCTTGAGCGGGCACTGGCTGTTCGCCCTCACCGCGTGAAGAGTAAGAGTAATCGTGGTAATAACCCGTGTAGTAATAATAGCTTTCGTCCTGGGACACATTGATGTTGTTGAGCACGATGCCGATGAAGTTGCCGCCGACCTTTTCGATCATCTGTTTGGCGCGGATGTTCATCGGCTGGGGGTAGCGGCGGTATTGGATGACCTGCAACACCAAGTCCACTTCGCTGGCCAGAATGGAGGCGTCGCTGACGCCCAAAATCGGCGGCGAATCGAAAAAAATGAAATCATACCGCTGCTTTAACTCGGCGATCATGTCCTTCATCGGCAACGATCCAAGGACCCCCATTGAGCTGTTTGGCAATTTACCGCTGGCCATGAAGTCAAGCAGGGGCACGCTGGTGGTCTGGATCACTTCCGCGAGCGCATTTTGTTTGAGGAGATAATTGGTGAGACCGATATTGTTGCTGACACGGAGCATTTTGTGGAGGGTCGGGCGGCGCAAGTCCGAGTCCACCAGCAACACGCGCTGGCCGGTATGGGCGAACACGGTGGCCAGATTTAAGGCGGTGGTGGATTTCCCTTCGCCCGCGCCGGCGCTGACCACAACCAAGCTGTTCAATTTGTCGTCCTTGCGCGAGAATAGCAGATTGGTGCGCAGCACACGGTAGGCTTCGGCGTGTGTGCTTTCGGTGCCTTCGTCTGCGAGAAAACCGACGTTTTGCGGAATGACGCCAAGCACAGGCGCCTGAAATGCGCGTTCAACGTCGTCAATCGTCTTCACACTGGTATCCAAATATTCAATGAAGAAGGCCAGACCGATGCCCATGACCAAACCAAAGACGAGGCCGAGGGCAATATTCATTGTTTTGTTGGGCTTGACTGGAGCATCAGCCGGCGCCGCCGGATCAGTAATTTGAACCATGGCCGTTTTGGGAATTTCAAGGCCAAGCTTTTCTGATTCAATTTTGGCGGCCAGCAACTTGTGAAAATCCAGGTTCCTTTCCAGTTCCCGCTTTTTCTCCCAATAAGGCAGGCCTCTGAGGTATTCCGCCCGGTCTTTGGCTTTGGCTTCCTCCACGGCGGTGGTAAACACATCCAGCGCGGCCTTCTGGGCTTTCACTTCGCTGTCAAGGGCGGCCATAATGCCGGCAACCCGGTCGTTAATTTGATGGTTCAACTCGTCAATCTCGGATTGAACACGGACGACGTTCAAATTGTTGGTCGGATTGTAGTCATTTGTCAAAACGACATATTGTTGTTCGGCCTCGTGCAGTTTATCCAAGAGTCCGGATAACGCCGCGTCACCGGTCACCGTGGGCAGAACGTCCCTGAGTTTGTCCGTGCTGTAAGCCTGCATTTCCGTCAACCGCGTTTGCAATTGTTTGTAGAGTTTTCCCTCTTCGATTTGCTGGCTGTTGAGGTGTTGTAATTGTTCCTGCGTGAGCGTGGGCGTCGGATTGACGGAGTTCGGATCGGAATCAGCAATGTTCAATGTCGTGCGCAGATTATCCACATTGGTCTGGAGGGTCTGAATTTGCTCTTCCTCAGTCTGAAATCGTGCTTCCAAAACATCAATGCCCTTTGATGTCAAATCTTGCCGTTGTTGCAGCCGGTAAGTCTGATACGCATCGGCAATGGCGTTGGCCAGCCGGGCGGCATCGTTCTTGTCCTCGCTATAGACGGTAATGGTGATGTATTTCGTATTCCGCACAGTGTCTAGGTGCATTCGTCTTTTGAGAAACTCGATGGCCTCGGTGGTTTTGAGCGTTTCACCATTGTAATATTTCCTTCCCCATTCAACGTTCAAGTTCAACGCGCTGACGACATTGCTCAGAACGGCCTGAGATTGGATCAGCTCATACGTCGTCTGAAGGAAATAAGGGTCGTAGACGGCTTGTGATACAGACCGATCTTCACCCATACTGATGTCGCTGACATTCGCTTCCACGATGAGTCGGGCGGTGCTGGCGTAGGATTCCGGCAAAATGAACGTCACCGCCGTGGCAATGATGGCGGTGATTAAAAAAACGGTGATGATGATCGCCTTGCGAATGCGAATAATTCGCCAATAATCCAGGAAATGCAGTTTGGTTTCCTGCGGCGGCGAAGTCTTGAATGAGTCCATACGTCAAAAAAAAGTGAGTGGCTTACTTAATAAGACCGGGCCGCCATCGGGATGTTCAAAACATTTGTTAAAACTGTCGGCTTAATAAGCCGCGGTGACGCCTATGTAAACGCGATTGCGCGTGTAACCACGCTGATTAATACTGGATTGGATGTCGTCGAAATTGTAGCCGGCATCAGCCGAGAAATGCGGAGTGAAGGTGTAGGAAAAGTTCAACCCGAGGGTGTAGTAGGAGTCAGACTGGTTGTTGTAGGCACCTTGATTATAAGTCGAATATTGCCAGCTCCCGATGAGTGTTCCCAACAACTTTGGCGTGATTTGGTGGTTGATGGAACCGTAAACATATGTGCTTTCCTGATTCTGGGTAAGCTTGCCGTTCGCCGTATTCACATTGACCACATCCGTCGCGTTTTGCTGTTGATTGAGACCTAATTCCACATAGCTGCCGGGGTTGTAAGTGTAGATTACCGACACGACCGCATACGGAGTAGTGGATGGTGAACCCAAAGGATCGCTGTAAGCATCAGTGTGTTGCACACCGACTCTCGCCGAGACATTCAGATTAGGAAGAAAGTTGTGCTGAGCGCCGACATATCCGAAGTACGACCGGCTGTTGCGACTGTCGCTGTAATAAATTGGATTGCCCGTCAGGATCCCAAGCTGAGGCGAGTAGGCAATTGGTTCATTTCCGGTGTAATCCACCCACTCAAATGCACCGCCCACAAAAGCCACCGTTTCCGCGGCAACGTGCCATTGGAAATCCAACGACACAGTCTGATCAATGCGATTCAGCAGCCCGGCCAAACTGGCATCTTTTCCTGTGCCGAAGAAAATACCACCAGGCGGCAAAACACTGGCCGGCACAAAACCACCACTAGTCGGCACAACATCCAAGATAGCAGCCCCACTGTTCTGATAATCGGAAAACGAGTTCTGGTAGGTCAAAGACGTGCTGAACAACCTCGTCCAATCCGTGTTCAAGGTAAGGGTTCCAGTGTTGACTATGTTGTTTCCTTCGACGCGGAAGGGCAGTGCCCCCGGTGCGGAACCGGGGTTTAGCAACTGCGGCTCCTGGGCCACGACAAACGTGTCCATCACTTTTACCTGCCAGCGCTCGGTGAACGCGTGATCCACCCATAAATCTAGCTGGTCGCTTTGGTCAACCGCATTTTGGCCCAGACTTTCCCGTTCCTGGTAATACGTCATCGAATAAGTATTGCGCAACCCCAACTCCGTTTGTTGCAAAGGCACAGCCAGCACGATTTGGGGGGAAACTTCAAACCCGTAGCTGCCGCGCGGGTTGAGACCGCCGTTTGCCGTGTCGTAGTTGTCGTCGTAAAAGCCGCGCAAGGTGGCCGAAATGTTCCAAATCTTGGTGCTCGACGTGGGTCCCAAATCAGATGCGTAAGCGGTTTGCAAACTGGCAGTTCCCGCTACTGCCAGCCCCATAGAAACAAAGAATTTCTTCATAGCTCTTCTGGTCGTTCTAGTTAGACCGCTGACATTCCTCACCATTCAAAAAAAGTGTTCACCACCAACGACGTGTGGGATATTGCCAACAGAGCCATCCGACTGTCAAAAACAATTTTTAACATTTTTTAGCCTGCAAATTACCCTGCAAACCGGCGCGGTGGACGCACTGACGTTTCAATTTAAACACGCTTCTGCTTCAATTCCTTCGATAGTGATTCCCAAGTGAGAGTGTTGACCACGTCCGTTTGTTCCAGCCACCCTTTCCGGGCAATCCCGGCGCCGAGCCGCAGAAAACCCGCATGCTCATTACGATGCGCGTCCGGGTTGATAACGCACTTCACCCCCTTGCTTTTCGCGTAAGGCCAGAGCCGCCAGTCGAGGTCGAACCGGTGCGGATTGCAATTCAACTCAAGCCACGTGCCCGTCCCGGCGCAGGCGTCAATCACGGCTTGCACGTTGACCGGATATGGCTCGCGCTCCAGCAGTAACCGTCCCGTCATGTGGGCGATGATGCGTACGAACTTGTTTTCCGCCGCATGAATCAGCCGCTTGGTGTTCTCCGCTTCGTTGTTGGCCGGAATGTGCAGGCTGGCGACCACCACCTCCAGTTCCGCGAGCAGGTCGTCGTCGAAATCCAGCCGGTCGCGCAAAATATCCACTTCACAACCGGTCAACAGCCGGAAACCGCTGCCGCGTCCGGCCGATTGCCCGTTGAGTTTTTTGATTTCCTTGATTTGCTCGCGAACGCGCTTCGCGTCCAGCCCGTTCGCCTGAAACGACGATTTTGAATGGTCGGTGATTGCCCAGTATTCAAGGCCGAGGTCGTCCATGAACCTTGCGGTTTCCTCAAGGGTGTTGTGCCCGTCGCTCCAGGTCGAATGATTGTGCAAGGCACCGCGCAAATCCGTCCACTCGATGAGCTTGGGTAAATCATTTTTTTCGGCGGCGGCAAATTCGCCGTGGTCTTCACGCAATTCCGGCGGGATGAAAGGCAAATCCAGTTTCGCAAATATTTCCGCCTCGTCCCGGCAGGGCCGGAGTAATTTCGGGTCGCGTGTTTCCTCCTTCGATTTGAACAGGCCGTATTCGTTCAGCCGCAGGCCGCGCGCTATCGCCCGCCGGCGCATGACGATGTTGTGCTCCTTGCTGCCGGTGAAATATGCCAGCGCGAAAGGAAATTCCCTGTCGCTCACCACCCGCAAGTCGCACTGGATGCCATTGTCCAAAATCGCACTCGCCTTGGTGTCGCCCTTGGCTGTGACTTTGACAACCCCCGGCTGCGCGACAAAAAATTCAATCACCTCCGCCGGTTTCTTCGACGACGCCAACAGGTCAATGTCACCGATGACTTCCTTGAACCGCCGCAAACTGCCCGCCGCACCGCAACGAATCACGTCCGGATGCGCGCGCAGGTTTTCGAGCAGCGGCTCGGCGGCGCGCAAGGCGTCGCTCAATAAGTGTTTCGACGCGTAAGTCCGCCGGCGTTCAATGCCTTCGAGAATGTTCGTCTGCGTCTTTTCGCCAAAACCGTCGAGCCCGGCCACTTTGCCGGATTTGCAGGCCGCCTCAAGTTGGGAGATCGAATCCACGCCGAGTTTTCGGTTGAGCGCCTGAATTTTTTGGGGGCCGAGTCCGGGAATTTTCAGCATTTCAATCAAGCCCGGTGGTATGGACGCTTTCAATTCGTCGTAGTAAGCCAGTTTGTCGGTTCTCACCAACTCGGTGATTTTTTTTTCCAGCGCTTCACCGATGCCTTTGATTTCGCCCAGCCGGTTTTCGGCGACAATTTTCGCGAGCGGCTCGCTCAGGTTTTCAATCGTGCGGGCGGCATTCACGTAGGCGCGCGTCTTGAACGGATTTTCGCCTTTCAACTCAAGCAGCGTCCCGATTTCAAGCAGAATTTCCGCAACCCGGTCTTTGTCCATAGGCACGAGTATGATAGTCCCGCTTCGACAGGGGGCAAAAGAGAAAGTGAACTGTAATTTGGCCCGGAGCGATTAGGGGAGCTGACCGTCCCCAAAACGAGACGGGACTGGCTAATTCGTTACAAATAAAGGTGAACCGGGCAAGAGAATGGCCTGCGACTTGCTATAACTTATCAAACCGGCTGTGTTTGAGTTGCGCTGGAAATTATAACAGTGAAATTCGAAAATTTACATCTGGATTTTTCGCAACAATACCTGCAGGCGACGCTGTTTGTGTCGCTGCTGAGCGTGTGGGTGTTGGTGGGGCTTTTTTATTATCTGAATCGTTACACCCGCCGGGAGTATTTTACGATTTGGACCGTGGCCTGGTTGTTTTATGCACTGTGGCTGACACTGGGACTGACCATGCAAGGCACGATTTCCAATAAGGCGGTTTTCATCCTCCGACAATGTTGTGTGGCCATTTCGGCGGTGTTTCTCCTGTGGGGCAGCGCGCGCTTCCTCAGCCTGCCGGTTCGGCAGACGTTGCTGACCCTGTTCATGCTGTTTCTCCTGGTTTGGACATGCGTCAGTCCGGAAGTGCTTTCAGACACTTTTCAAATCCAACTGCCCGTTTTCATTCTAATCGGCCTCGGCAGCGTGTTTGCCGGTGTTTGCTTTTACCGGGTGCGAAAGAAGATGCCATTCGTCGGAGCGGGAATGTTGTCCCTGGGCTTCTTGCTGTGGGGAATCTACCTCGCGAGCTATCCCTTCTCCCAAAGGTATCAAAACCTTTACAACGCGGGCTTCCTCATAGCCGCCGTGCTGCAACTGTTTATTGCGGTCAGCATGATTGTGCTGGTCATGGAGGAGGTCCGTTACAATGCCGAACAGATGCGTGCAGAAATTGAAACCGTTCGCTCCGAGAAAGAGGCTTTGCAGGTGAAAGTCCTCACCACCGAGGAACAATGCCGCAGCCTCTATGATCAGGTGCGCCTGACCGAGGGCGTGCAAAAAGCTTACGATGAACTGCGCCGGACCCAGCAGGTGGTCGTGCAGCAGGAACGCCTTCGCGCCTTGGGCCAGATGGCCAGCGGTGTGGCGCATGATGTCAACAACGCACTGTCGCCGATTGTCGCTTATTCCGAACTATTGCTCAGCACGGTGCCGGATCTTTCCGAAAATGCGCGGCATTATCTGCAAACCATCAACAAATCCGGTGACGACATCGCTCACATCGTCGCCCGCATGCGGGAGTTTTACCGCCGCCGTTCCGACAGCGAACAATTGACGAAGGTGAATATGAATCAAATCATCGAGGAAGTCATCGAACTCACCCGCCCCCGCTGGCGCGACGTTTCGCAGCGGGAAGGCATCTCCATCCATATCGAACACGAATTCGAGTCCGACCTGCCACTGCTGTTAAGCGACCCTACCGAACTCCGGGAAGCGCTGTTCAATTTGATTTTCAACGCCGTGGACGCCCTTCCCCAAGGCGGCACTATCACTCTTGTCACTCGTTCTGTGATCCGTCCCGCCCGGGGAGAAAATCTGTCGCCTGAACGGCAAATTCAGGTCGAGGTGCGGGACAACGGCGTGGGCATGGATGAAAAGACCCGCCAGCACTGCCTGGAACCCTTTTTCTCCACCAAAGCCACACGCGGCGGCACCGGCCTTGGACTGGCGATGGTTTACGGCATGATGCAACGCCACGAGGGCACCATCGAAATTGACAGCGCGCCCGGCCGCGGGACTTCTGTCCGACTCTCCTTCCCCATTCGGGAAAAAACTTCACCGGCCGCTGAGTCCCCCGTGTCGCAGGTTAACAAAAAACGTTCACTGCGCATCCTTTGCATAGACGACGAATCACAGATTCAGGAATTGCTGAAGATTTGTCTCACGTCTCTGAAGCACCGGGTGACGACCGCTTCGAGCGGCAAGCAAGGGGTGGAAATGTTTCGCGCGGCCATGCGCAAAAAACAGCCTTACGAAACGGTTATCACCGACCTGGGCATGCCGGATATTGACGGACAGCAGGTGGCCCGAACCATCAAGGCAGAATCTCCCGGCACACCGGTTATTATGATGACCGGCTGGGGATCAGTAATGAAAGATGAGGAAGAACTCGTTGCGGGAGTGGATGCCGTGGTTGGCAAACCGCCGCGCATCGGAGAGTTAAACAATCTGCTCCTCAAACTTACTGCATAGGACAAGCGCCGGTTCCAATACGTTCCTTGTCCGCGCCATAGCCTTTTCTTCAACCACACGGTCCCGGTTGTCTTCTCCGGCGCACCCGTTTTTCCGTGCCGATTCCTGCAAATAGCGGTAAGGTCAAGTCCATGCCAAGAATCATCCATTGCCCGGTGGCACTCACCATCGCCGGTTCGGACAGCGGCGGCGGCGCGGGCATCCAGGCGGACTTGAAAACGTTCGCCGCGCTGGGCGTTCATGGCGTGAGCGCGATTGCATGCCTGACCGCGCAAAATCCCAAACGCGTTCTCGCCGTCGAAACTTGTTCGCCCGGGATTTTGCAGCAACAAATCGAGGCCGTGTTTGAAGAATTGCCGCCCGCCGCGGTGAAAACCGGAATGCTGTTCTCGGCGGAAAATGTCCGCGTCGTCGCAGGGTTTATCGGGGCGCGGGCGGCCCGCCCGCGAGTCCCATTGGTTGTTGACCCGGTGATGGTCTCGACCAGCGGCGCCGTGCTGCTGGAACCGGCGGCAATCAGAGTCCTGAAGGAAAAATTGCTGCCGCTCGCCACGGTCGTAACCCCGAATCTTTACGAAGCCGAAATTCTGACCGGACGCAAACTCGTGTCAATCGAGGATCTGCGCGCCGCCGCCCGCGAAATTCACGCGCGCTTCGGCTGCGCGGCGCTGGTCAAGGGCGGTCACTTGAAAAATATGCCCGAAGCCGCGGACATTTTATTTGATGGCCGCTCGGAATGGCTGCTGAGCGCGCCGTTCATCGAAGGCGTTCGCACGCACGGCACCGGCTGCACCACTTCGGCGGCCATCGCGGGTTATCTGGCGCGCGGGTTCGCTTTGCCGCAGGCGGTGAAACGCGCCAAGGAATTCGTCACGCAAGCCATCGCAGGGAGTTATCGCGTCCGGAAACATTTTGCGCTGAATCCCCGGGCTCACTGAGGCGCATTCCACTCAACGACCAATAACGAAACCGCCTCCCGCGGCAGGTTCACGCGCAGGACGGTTTCACCATTTTCGACGCGGATTTTCTTCGGCGGCACCAACTCTGCGAGCTGTCCGGCCTTTTCCAATTCGACAAATTGATTTACCGACAGTTGCAACGGCGACCCCATCCGCTGCCAGGCGGTGAAGGCATCGCTGTGGTCGGCGTCAATGCGGAAATGCCGGATCCGGGCTGATGTGATTTTTGCGGGTAGTCCGTCCAGCGCGAGTTTTACGTCCGCCACCGGGCCAGGCACGTCATCGTCGTGATAATGCCAGGCCAAAACGCATAGCCGGTTCGACTCCAGGCTGGCCAGCGCCGAAACGTCGGGCCGGGCACGGATGCCGTTTCTGAGAATCTCCTCCAGCGGCAGAGCAGCATCGCTTTCCACCGCAAGTTGTTGGCCGCCCATCCGGCTGAACATCCGAGAAACGTTGAGCACGGGCAAATCAATGCCGTCGCTCGCCAGCGTGCGGAAGCCGGCGAACGGCGGCTGGTTTTCATATTCAAACGCCCACGTCAGCGCGCCTGCGAGGTTCACCCCGTACCGGCCGGCCAGCTCAAATTCGCGCGCGATGCACTCGGCCGTGTAGCTGGCGTAAATCGGGTGGTTGCGGTAACCGTATTGTTCGTTTTGGCAGGCGGCGCAGCTGTCCGGATCGGATTCGCCGATGATAACCGGTGTTTTTTTCAGCTCGGGAAATGACGTGATAATGCCAAAACCGGAATTGATGTCGCGTAACTGGTTTGCAATGCCCATTCGCACATGACCGTCCGTGAAACTGGGCGAACCCTTTGCGTGAAAGGAGACAAAATCAAGCGGCGTGCCGGTTTTGCCGGTGACAAAATTGGTTCCGCGCAGGCAATGCTTCAGAAAATCCCGGAGAAATTTCGTGCCGCCACCCGCTGAATCCGGTCCGCCGACTATTGCCTCAGGCAGCGCTCGCCGCACCGCGTCCACGGTGTCGTCGTGCAGCCGGAAAAATTCCTCCGGTGTGCCCTGCCAGTAACCGATGTTCGCCTCGTTCCACGTTTCCCAATACCAGTTGGCGACCTCGGCCCGCCCATACCTTGCCACGTCGTGCCTGGTCCACTGGAAAACCAGTTCCGACCATTTGGCATAGTCCTTTGGCGGATAAGCCCAGCCGGTGAAAAGATTGTTGTTCGTCGTTGAACCCCAATGATGTTGATACGGTTGCGGGTGGACGGAAAGCGCCTCCGGCATGAAACCGATTTCCACATACGGCCTGACCCCGCGTTCGCGGTAGGTGTCGAAAATCCGGTCCAGAATCGCCCAATCGTAAATCGGATTCCCCTGCCCGTCCTCGGTGTAAGCGCCGGTTGAACCCCATTTCAAAGCCGGCGTGCCGTCGCCGCTGGTCAGCAAATTGTGCGTGCGGAAATAAACTTCGTTGGTCGCCAGCACGCCCAGTTCGGCGAGCAATTTTTTCCCGTCCGGCAGGTACGCGTAATTCGGTTCATCCGCGCCAAAAAACCGCCACATCGGGTTCCATTCACCGACCGGTTTGCCGGCATGAACCTGAATTGCGACCGGAAATGTTTCATCTTTCGCCGGGCTCCGTCCGGAGCTGAAAACCAGGATCGTCGCCACCACCATAAAAAGCGACTTCCGCAAAGCAGGAGCGCGGACAGCTTTGTCCGCGAGTTTCTGTGGCGTCAGTGCCGGCGGACATGGCTGTCCGCACTCCTCAACGACGTTCATCACGAGTTTTGCCAAGGACTCAAAAAACGGGCGCGTGGGCATGGATTCAAAAAAAGCTCCGCCATGTTCGTCGTTTTCCGCAAATCTGGCAACGTGCCATTTCCTTTTCACGCCGGTGCGCTACACTGTCGCCGATGTCCGACACGCTGGTTGTCAACGAAATTTACCTGAGTTTGCAGGGCGAAAGCACCTTCGCCGGATCGCCGTGCATTTTTATCCGGCTCACCGCGTGCGATTTGCGCTGCTCGTACTGCGACACCGCCTATGCCTTCACCGAAGGCAAAAAAAAATCGCTTGAGAAAATTCAGGCCAAAGTCCAGGAACTCGCCGCGCCATTTCCAACTCCGAACTCCGAACTCCGAACTCTGAAATTGCCTCTGGTCGAATTGACCGGCGGCGAGCCGTTGCTCCAGAAAAATTCTTTGCCGCTGATGAAGCAGCTTTGCGATGACGGCTTCACCGTGCTGCTCGAAACCAGCGGCGCGCATGACATCTCGCCGGTGGACCCGCGCGTTCGTCGCATCATGGATTTGAAATGTCCGGGCAGCGGCGAGGTTGAGCGCAATCGCCGGGAAAACCTCAAATACTTGAAGGCGACCGACGAAATCAAATTCGTCATCGGCACGGTCGAGGATTACGAGTGGGCCAGACAACAAATCGCCACACACAAACTTGACGCAATCTGTCCCCTGCTCTTCTCGTGGGTGCATCCGTTGTCGCCAAAACAGCAGGATAAGTCGTTGAAAAAAGTTCCGGCGGGACAAACGCCGATTTCACGGCAACAGCTCGCTGAAAAAATCGTCGCCGACGCCCTGCCGGTGCGGTTTCAAGTCCAGATGCACAAGGTCATCTGGCCACCGGAACAAAGGGGAGTTTAGACATTTGCGATTTGCGATTTACGACTTACGATTGGAAAACGCAACGGCGCGCAAATCGTAAATCGAAAATCGTAAATTTGTGGCGGGAACCAAAACCATTCTGCAACAGCTTCGTGACTTTGAGTCACGCAATGTCACTTTCATTGTTCCGGATGGTTCGTGGCCCATCGTCTGGGAACGCGCCAAAGACGTTCACGTTTGGGACGCCGACGGGAAAAAATATCTGGATTTGACCGCCGCATTTGGCGTCGCCGCCACGGGCCATGCAAACCCAAACGTTGTCAGGGCCGCTCAAGCGCAACTGGCCCGGCTGCCCCACGCAATGGGCGACGTGCATCCGCACGCGCGCAAGGCCGAGCTTGCACGCGAATTGAGCCGCATCACGTTTGAACGGTGGAATCAATCGTCGAATCGTTCAATCGTTGAATCGTTAAATCGGCGGTCGGTTCAACGGTTCAACAGTTCAACGATTCATGGTAAGACGATTTTCTCCAATTCCGGCTTCGAGGCGGTCGAATCTGCGCTCAAGACGGTAATGCTTGCCACCGGCAAACGCGGAGTCATCGCGTTCGAAGGCGCGTATCACGGACTTGGTTACGGCGCGCTCAATGCCACGCATCGCGATTTCTTCCGCGGACCTTTTCGAACGCAACTGCGCGAGTTCGGACATTTCGTGCCGTTTCCCACCCTAGGACAGGCTTCCAGCCTGTCTCTGAAATCAAAAACGACAAAAAATGGAGACAGGCAGGATGCCTGTCCTACGTTGAAAAGAGTTGAAGCCCGCATCCGCCATCTTCTCTGCCACGAACGCATCGGCGCGGTTCTGGTCGAGCCGATTCAGGCGCGCGGCGGCATCAACATTCCACCACCGGAATTTCTGCCGTTGCTCCGACAACTCTGCAACGAACACGGCGCGCTGCTGATTCTCGACGAAATTTACACCGGCTTCGGCCGCACCGGGAAATGGTTCGCCTGCGAACACACCGGGGTTGTGCCCGACCTCATCTGCCTTGGCAAGGCGTTGACCGGCGGCTTTCCGTTATCGGCCTGCGTCGGGCGCGCGGATTTGATGGACGCCGCCTGGCCGGCATCGCACGGCGAGGCCATTCACACCAGCACGTTCCTCGGCAACCCGGTCGGCTGCGCGATGGCGCTGGCGCAAATCAGGGAGATCGAGCGTCTGGAATTGCCCCGACGTAGCGCAGAATTGGGGGCACATTTGTTGAAATTGCTTTCCATCCTCCATCCTCCACCATCCATTCTCGTTTCCTGCCGCGGCTTGGGCTTGATGGCCGGCGTGGAATTGCGCCGGCCCGATGGCAAACCGGCGTCCAAAGCCGCTATGCAGGCCATCAAAAAAATGTTGCAGCGCGGTTTCATTCTGTTGCCTGAAGGCGAACACGGCAACGTCATCAGCTTCACGCCGCCATTGACCATCACCAAGGCACAATTGGCCAAAGCTGTCAGCGCACTCGCGGAGGTTTTGAGGTGAAACTCTCCGAAATGCGGGAACTCCTGACGGCGCGCGGGATTCAACTCACGAAATCCCTCGGCCAGAATTTTCTGCACGACGCGAATCAACTCCGGCGCATCGTCA
Organism: Verrucomicrobiota bacterium; assembly: GCA_049523555.1. Taxonomy (GTDB): domain Bacteria; phylum Verrucomicrobiota; class Verrucomicrobiia; order Limisphaerales; family UBA11358; genus UBA11358. The sequence goes on from JBEKMU010000021.1 coordinate 20,730, forward strand.
AGGCCGCTAACCTGTCAACGGGTGACAAAGTCCTCGAAATCGGGCCGGGGCTTGGGCCGCTGACGGAATTGCTTTTACAAAATGCGGGCGAAGTTCTAGCGATTGAGAAAGATGCCCGGCTGGTGGAATTTTTGCGCGAGCGGTTTGGAACACATCAGTGGAACGCCGATCTCCGAATCGGCGCGTCGGCGTACCAACACAAAATGCCGAATCGGAGTTCGGCGCTCCAATTGCTTCACGCCGATGCGCTGGAGTTATTGAAACGCGAGCTGCGCGATTGGAGCGACTGGAAACTCGTGGCCAATCTGCCTTACTCCGTCGCCTCGCCAATCCTGGTTGAACTGGCGCAATCGCCCCAACGACCGCGGCGAATGGTGGCGACGCTGCAACTCGAGGTCGCCCGGCGGCTCATGGCCCAAGCGGGCGATGAAGATTACGGCATTCTGACGTTGCTCATTCAACTCGACTACGAACCGCGCGAATGGTTCAAGATTCCGGCAGGCTGCTTTTTCCCGGAGCCGGACGTGGATTCAGCCTGCGTGGTTTTGGAACGCCGTGCCGCGCCGCTTTTACCCGAAAACCAGCACGAAACTTTTATGAAAATCGTCAAACGCGCTTTTTCACAGCGGCGCAAAATGATGCTGAAACTGCTGCGCGAAGACTGGCCAGTTGGAAAATTAGAACATGCGTTTGACGTAACACAACTACCACCACAAACTCGCGCGGAAACGGTAAGTTTGGAACAATTTATCCAACTGACAGGAGAATTATGCAAAGACCGGTGATAATCTCATTAAAATTAACAGGTGCTTTGCTTCTTGTTTCGGGTATTGAAATAATCAACCTCCACTTCATTTATCTAGGTTTAATCACTGGTTGGTTCCCGGCACTTTATTTTCCAATCCTGCTTGGACTGACTATTTGGGGAATAACAATTTACTTTTGTGTGAATGGCGTTGTTTGGAAACGGCTGTTGGCCGCAGTTTTCGGTGGTTTACTTGCGACATTCCTCTGGTTGCTGGCTTTCGTTCTTATTTCGGGAAGGATCATGCACTGGACTGATGTCGTTTGGGTTCAAGGCAGTTAACATGCCCGAAGAAATTTTCGATGTCGTCAACGAACGCGACGAGGTGATTGATCGCCAGCCGCGGAGCGAAGTGCATCGGCTGGGCTTGAAACATCGCGCGGTGCATGTGTTGGTGTTCAATTCACGTGGCGAGACTTTTCTCCAAAAACGTTCGCTGACCAAAGACCGCGAGCCGGACAAATGGGATTCCTCGACCTCCGGCCACGTGGATTCCGGCGAGGATTACGACGCCTGCGCCATTCGCGAATTGCGCGAGGAAATCGGATTGACCGTTGAAAAAACCCCGGAGCGGCTGTTTAAAATCGCCGCGTGCCCGGAAACGGATGCAGAATTTGTCTGGGTCTATCGCTGCCAGGCCGAAGGGCCGTTTCAGTTGCATCCCGACGAAATTGAAACGGGCGGCTGGTTCGCGCCGGAAAAGGTTTCGCGCTGGATTGCCGGAAAGCCGGAAGATTTTGCCAGCGCATTCGTATTGATTTGGAAAACGTTGAACCGTTGCATCGTTGCATCGGAATAAATCCTGTCGCGTTCGATTCAACCATTCAACGCTCACGATTTGCTTTTCGCGCCTTTACTTGTGCCCAAAATGGAGTAGTTATTAGGCCATGCAAAATTTTCTGGTTCCGATTGTGGTTGAGCAGACGGGCCGCGGCGAGCGGACGTGGGACATTTACTCGCGCCTGCTCGTTGACCGCATCATTTTCCTCGGCACGGCGGTGGATGACACGGTTTCCAACATCATCATCGCGCAACTCCTTTTTCTCCAGATGTCCGACGCGAAGAAAGACATCCATCTCTACATCAATTCGCCGGGTGGCAGCGTCACGTCCGGGCTGGCGATTTATGACACGATGCAATACCTGACGTGCGACGTGAACACTTATTGCGTCGGTCAGGCCTCAAGCATGGCGGCGGTGCTGCTCGCGGCGGGCACGAAGGGCAAACGTTACGCCCTGCCCAACGCGCGTATCCTGATTCATCAGCCGTGGGGCGGCGTGCAGGGCCAGGCCTCCGATATCAGCATTCAGGCAAAGGAAATTCTGCGGCTCAAGGACCGGCTGAACGAAATCCTTGCCAAACACTGCGGGCGCAAGTTCGAGGAACTCGCGCGCGACACCGACCGCGATCGTTTCATGTCCTCCGAGGAAGCGAAGGAATACGGTCTCGTTGATCAGGTCGTGCAATCGCGCAAGGAAATCGCCGGGCTGACGGAAAAAACGTCGGCGAAGGTATGAAAAATGTTTTGGAGTTCACGCTTTAGCGTGTTTTGCGACGAACAACCTAAAAGTTGAGCTCCGACAAATCGGCAATCGCAAATCGTAAATCCCAAATGGCTCGTCCCGCCAACCTCACCATGTGCAGTTTCTGCGGCAAATCGCACGCGGAAGTGCGCAAGCTGATTGCCGGGCCGGGCGTTTATATTTGCGACAATTGCATCATCCTCTGCAAAAACGTCCTCGATCGCGAACTCCAGCTTCAAAGCCAGAAAAAGCAGCCGAAGTTCACCGTCCCCAAACCCGCGGCCATCAAACGCCAGCTTGACCGTTATTGCATCGGGCAGGAGCACGCGAAGAAGACTCTGGCCGTCGCGGTGCACAATCATTACAAACGCATTCAACCGGAACCGGCAGCGGAAAACGAAGGAGCGGCGAAGACCGCGTCTCCCGATCCGCACGCCGACGTGGAAATCGAGAAGAGCAACATTTTGATGATCGGCCCGACCGGTTCGGGCAAAACGCTGTTGGCCCGCACGCTCGCCAAAATTCTCGACGTGCCGTTTGCCATCGCCGACGCCACGACGCTCACCGAGGCCGGTTACGTGGGTGAAGACGTGGAGAACATCATTTTGCGGCTGCTCCAAAACGCCGATTACGACGTGAAACGCGCCCAGCGCGGCATTGTTTACATTGACGAGATTGACAAAATCGCGCGCAAGTCCGACGGCCCCTCCATCACGCGCGACGTGAGTGGCGAAGGCGTTCAGCAGGCGCTGCTCAAAATTCTCGAAGGCACGGTCTGCAACGTCCCACCGCAGGGCGGCCGCAAACATCCGCAGCAGGAATACATCCGCGTGGACACGACGCACATTTTGTTCATTTGCGGCGGCGCATTCATCGGGCTGGAAAAAATCATTCAGCGGCGGCTGGGCCGGCACACGATGGGTTTCGGCGCGATAGGCGAAGTATCGAAAAGCGCCGGTGCCGGACGCGATGAATTTTTACAGCACGTCGAACCGGAGGACTTGCTCAACTTCGGTTTCATTCCCGAATTTGTCGGCCGGTTGCCGGTGGTGACCACGCTCGCAGAATTGACCGACGAACAACTGGTTTCCATTCTGGCTGAACCCAAAAACGCGCTGACCAAGCAATACGCCAAGCTCATGGCGATGGAAGGCGTGGAACTGGAATTCACGCCCGACGCGTTGCGCGAACTGGCGGCACAGGCGCACAAAAAAGGCACCGGCGCGCGCGCGCTGCGGAGCCTGATTGAAAAGCTGATGCTCGATTTGATGTATGAAGCGCCGGACGGTGGCGACATCATCCACGTCAAAATCACCCGGCCCGTCGTGCGCGGCGAAAGCAAGCCGATTGTGCGGCGCAAGCAGGATGCGGAAGCGGCCTGACGGATTTGCGATTTACGATTTCAGATTTACGATTGGGTTCTGAATTCATTGACCGCCGCGTTAATCGTAAATTACAAATAACTTCGTTCGCGCGTTTATTGCATTCCCCTCGAAAAAAGTGTTGCGCTTGCTCCCCACCGGCAGATAATCGCCAGCAGAACTCGGAAAGGGCATCGTGCGCAACACCTACAAAACAACCCTACGAAACTCGCCGAATGGGCGACCGCCAGCCATGTCGAAAAACACACGCCCGGCCCGCGCAAAAAACCGACGACGACCCGGCAACGCGAAATTAATGCTTTGTTTATACCGATGACGACAATGAGGAAACAATGAAAAGCTGGAACGACATACTGGCAGATGTTACGAATAAAATAAATAGCCTAAAGAGGCCCGATATTCTCTTCTTCCGAGGCCAAAACAAAGACGAAGCACTGTGGCCTCTGAAGCCTAAGTTGGGGCGAATGGAGCTTTCACCTGATGAAACAAAAGATAAAGAGAAACGTCTTTTCTATGACTTTCGCAATTTGTCTGGATCACTTTTGCCTGAAAATCAAAACCCATGGCAGACGGTTTTTTGGATGCAGCATCACGGTTTGCCGACGCGGCTTCTTGATTGGACAGCATCTTTTGGAGCAGCGCTCTATTTCGCACTCAAGGACATGAAGGAAGACGCGATGGAAGATGCTGTTGTCTGGATTCTTGATCCATGCGACTTGAACAAAAAATTCTACAAGAAAAAATACAACTTATACAATTCAGATGACTTGCCTTCCAATTACAATTACCAAAATATATTCATCGATGAAAGGGAGAAATTTCCCGCAAGTGTTATCGCTTTAGCTCCAGAGAGGTATCATTCCCGACTTTTTAGCCAAAGTGCATACTTCACATTGCATCGAGACCTTGAACAAGGGCTGGAGGAAATTTGTCCATTGGCACTCCGGAAGATTGAAATCCCGGCTAGGCTTTTCCCCGAAGCCAGAACTTTCCTTGAATTGTCAGGTATTAATGAATTTTTACTGTTTCCAGACCTTGATGGACTTTCCCGGTATCTTAAAATATTTCATCACTTAAATGATTAGGAAAACGGCGATGCTTTTATCGCGGTTCCTTATGTCATCTTTCCGGCGGCTTGACCCTCAACGCCGTTCGCAGGGCGTTATCAAGTGACAGCGAGTATAATGGCAGCCGTTTTGACCTGACTGGTTTTGGCGCGGGTGTCGGCAGGCGATTTGATTTTTGGACGGTCGTTTTCAACGCAGTGATTTTTTTAGCAGGCGTTTGGTCGGATTTCCAATGTCAAAATCGTCCTGCCACATTTGGATTGCCGCCGGGGAAAGGATTGTTGCAAATTTGCCGGTGAATGAGCACGGAAACCATCCGAAGCGTTCCTTGCGAACACTGTAAAACAGTCCTTAATTTTCCTGAATCAATAATGGGAACACGCGGTGTGTGCCCAGCTTGCGGGCGGCAGACGTGGTTTCCGTATGGGGCACAGGTGAGTATATGTAACCAGTCAATGACCTGTCCTCATTGCCGTGCCCCGATTACGTTCCCCAAGGAGGAGGAAGGGATGTCTTCAACGTGTTCGGTGTGCAAGGGCCACATCAAATTAACGGCTAAAAAGGAGGAAGTTAAAACACAAGTCTGCGCACAGCCCGCTGGAAGCAAGCAAACATGGTTTGAACGGGCGGCTGCGTTTGTATTCTTAGCAATACTTTTATTCGTTGTATTATTAGTTGTGGAGCGCGTCTTTTTCCCTTCAATGTATTTCAATTTCAAAGATGCCGTTGTGGGATATATTGATAATCAGCCGTATCATGCCTCTATAGGCCGATATTTGCGAGCGAACGCCCAAGACCCCAGTTCAGTTTCAATTGTTAGCCTGAATCCAGCGGCTCGTGCCGCCAATGGAACCCTGATGGTTGACTGCCATTACAGAGCCAAGAACGGCTTCGGTGCACTCGTACTCGACTCTGAAACTTTCGTGGTGGATGGAAATAACAATGTCATCAGCGCAACCCATTATTGATTGCGTTGGTCTGGCACTCAATAAATGTGTCACCCATTGGCTCACCAGGCGTAGCCCGATGGCACCGGGCAACACTTGGCTGTTTGATTGAATCCCGTCAGGATTCCGATATGCCGCCTCGACGTCACAGCCACAAATCGTTGGCCGAAGAATTTCTGAATCTCCTTCACCACTTCAACAAACCGGTCCACTTCGGTCTTGGTGTTGGAAAAAATAAAAATTTGCGCCGGCGCGTAAATCGGCACTCGCAAATCGTAAATCATACCCCAATATCCTCATTCCAAAGCTCCGGTTTCGCCTTGATGAAATCGCGCATGAGTTGAATGCAAACCGGATCGTTCAGGATTTCCACTTTCACGCCCTGTGAGCGGACGTATTCCTCCGGACCTTGAAACGTCATGTTTTCGCCGACCACCACATGCGGAATTTTGTAGAGCAGAACCGCACCGCTGCACATCGGACACGGCGACAGCGTCGAATAAAGCACGCAGCGCTGATAGACTGACATCTTGAGCCGCCCGACGTTTTCGAGGCAGTTCATTTCCGCGTGATGAATCACGCTGCCGCGCTGCACGCGCTGGTTGTGACCGCGCCCGATGACTTTGCCATCGAGCACCAGCACCGAGCCGATGGGAATGCCGCCTTCAGTCAGCCCTTTTCTGGCTTCATCAATCGCTGCTTGCAGGAAAACATCCATGCACGGAGTGAAACATTTTTTCGGAGGCATAACAAGGCAGGGACGACCTGCTGATCGTCCGAGGCCGCGCGGCAGCGCGGCCCTACCTATCGCGCGAAAATCTGGCGGATGACGTCTTCAATCGGCACTTCCTGAATGTCAATGTCAGTGACCGGCAAATCGTCGAGCAGCGATTTGCAGACGGCGATGACGCGGTCGCGTTTGACCTTGAGCGTGATGGTGCTCGGCGTTTTTTCCACGACTTCGCCGTAGTGAGAGAGGTTTTCATTCGGGTGCGCATCGGTGCTGGCGCATTGAATGGTCACGAGCTTGAAATCGGCGAAGCGGTCCACAATTTCACCCAGCCGGCCATCAAAGAAGATTTTGCCGTGGTCAATGATGATGACGCGGTCGCAAAGCGCCTGGATGTCGGCCATGTAATGGCTCGTGAGCAAAATCGTCGTTTTTTGTTCGGTGTTGTGGCGGCGGATGAATTCGCGGACGATCTTCTGCGAAACCACGTCAAGGCCGATGGTCGGCTCGTCGAGGAACAGCACCTTGGGTTGGTGGAGCAACGACGCGATGAGTTCCATTTTCATCCGCTCGCCGAGGGACAGTTCGCGGACGCTGACGTTGAGTTTTTCTTTGACAGCGAGCAATTCACTCATTTCGGCGACGGTGCGCTCGAAGCGGTCGGTGGGAATGCCGTAGATTTTCGAGTTCAGTTCGAGCGATTCGCGCGCGGGCAAATCCCACCAAAGCTGGTTTTTCTGGCCGAGCACCAGCGCAAACTGGCGGCGGTAGCCGTCGTGACGTTCCCACGGTACGTAACCCAGCACGCGCGCCGAGCCGCTGGTGGGGAAAAGCAGGCCGGCGAGCATTTTCAGCGTGGTCGTCTTGCCCGCACCGTTCGGACCTAGAAAACCGACGAGTTCGCCCGGTTCAATTTTGAAGCTGACATCGTTGACGGCGACGAGTTGTTCGTATTGACGATGGAAAAGCCCCTTGATCGCGCCGGCAAAACCAGGCCGTTTTTTGTAGGTGCGAAAGGCTTTCGTCAGGCCGTTGACTTCAATGACGGGCACGGCAGGAATGTCGAGGGTCGAAGGCCGGGTGTCGAGCGCGGAAAATGTCAGCGGTTCAACTGTTTTTCGAGGTAATGAACGACCTGGCGGACGTTGGCGTCCACTTCCATGCGGTCCTTGACGAGGCGGCAGGCGTGCAGCACGGTGCCGTGGTCGCGTCCGCCAAAAGCTTCACCGATGGTGTTGAGCGAGCTTTCGGTCATCTGGCGTGAGAGATACATCGCGACCTGGCGCGGAAACGCAATGTTCTCCGGGCGGCGTTTGCTGGCCATGTCGGCGAGGCGGATGTCATAGTGCTCGGCGACTTTTTTCTGAATGACTTCGATGCTGACGGTCAACCGGCCCTCTTCGTGAAGAATTTCGCGCAGCAATCCTTCGACCACCTCGATGGACAGTTTTTTGCCGGTGAGCGAGGCATAGGAAGCGACGCGGATGAGCGCCCCTTCGAGCCGGCGGACATTGGTGCGAATGCGATTGGCGAGGAAATTCATCACTTCATCCGGCAGGGTCACGCCCATGATCTGCGCCTTCTTTTGGAGAATGGCCAGGCGCATTTCAACGTCCGGCGGCTGCAAATCCGTGACCAGCCCCCACTCAAAGCGCGAAACGAGGCGGTGTTCAAGCCCCTGAATTTCGCTGGCCGGACGGTCGCAGGTGAGCACGATTTGTTTGCGCGCCTCGTGCAGCGCGTTGAAGGTATGGAAAAATTCCTCTTGGATGCGTTCCTTGCCGGCGAGGAACTGGATATCGTCAATCAACAGCACGTCCGTCTGGCGGTATTTTTTGCGGAATTTGACGAGTTGGTTGTTTTGGATTCCATCAATGTATTCGTTGGTGAACTTTTCGGAGGAGAGATAGGCCACGCGCGCGCCCTTTTTGTTGCTGACGACGTATTGGCCGATGGCATGGAGCAAATGCGTCTTGCCCAAGCCGACGCCGCCGTAAAGGAAGAGCGGATTGTAGGATTTGCCGGGCACTTGCGCGACAGCGAGGGCTGCGGCGTAGGCAAAATTGTTATTGTTGCCGACCACGAACGACTCAAAGGTGTTTTTGGGATTGAAGGGCAACTCGCCGCTGCCGGGCGAGCGTTCGTGGAATGATTCGGCGGCTTTGGTTTTGGCCGGGGTTGCAGCCGGAACAGGCGCCGCCGGCGCCGTTCCCGTTCCGATTTTGAATTTCACCTGCAATTGGCGGCTGGCGGCAACGGCCACGGCGTCCTGTAACAGGCTGAGGTAGTTGTCCTTGAGCCAGAGTTCGCAAAATTCGTTGGGCGTTTCAAGCGTCACGTGGCTGCTGTCCATGGCACAGACGCGCAACGGCGCGAACCACATATTGTAAGTGTCCTTGCTCAACTTGGAGCGAAGTTGCTCCTGCGCCGAATTCCAAATTTTTTCCGCTGAAAGCTGCATGTGTTTCGTCAAAAAG
>JBEKMU010000022.1:0-44208 GCA_049523555.1 Verrucomicrobiota bacterium
GCAGAACCAAAAAGCGCGAACGGTCGCCCGTTCGCGCTGGTGATTTCAAATCGCGATTACCCCTTGTCTTCTTTTTCGGTCATTTCGGCATCGCGCTCGGCCATGGCCGCCTTGCGCGACAAGCGCACGCGGCCTTTTTCGTCCACCCCCAGGCATTTGACGGTGATTTCATCGCCGACCTTGACGATGTCCTCGGTCTTCTTGACGCGGAAGTTGGCCAGTTCGCTGATGTGGACGAGGCCGTCCTTGCCGGGCAGAAATTCGACGAACGCGCCGAATTCCTTGATGGTGACAACCTTCCCGCGATAAATCTTCCCCGGTTCGGCTTCGGCGGTCATGCCCATAATGGCGTCGCGGGCAATCTTCATGCCCTCGGCCGAGACGGAGAAGATGTTCACCGTGCCGTCGTCTTCGATGTCAATTTCGCAGCCGGATTCCTCGACGAGTTTCTTGATGTTCTTGCCGCCGGGGCCGATGATCGCGCCGATTTTCTCCGGATTGATCTTGAGGGTCTCGATGCGCGGGGCGTATTTGCTGATTTCCGGTCGCGGCGCGGCAATGGTTTTGGTCATTTCGCCGAGAATGAACAGGCGGGCCACGCGCGCCTTTTCCACGGCCTCGGTCATCACACTGTGTGGCACGCCGCGCAGCTTGAGGTCGAGTTGGAAGCCGGTGATGCCTTTTTCCGTGCCGGCAATTTTGAGGTCCATGTCGCAGAACGCGTCTTCCGAGCCAAGAATGTCGGTGAGCAGTTTGTAGCGCGCGATTTGATTGTCGGCGCCGTATTCGGTGCACAGGCCGATGCTGATGCCCGCCACCGGACGCACCAGCGGCACGCCCGCGTCCATCAACGCCAGCGAACCGCCGCACACGGTGGCCATGGAAGTCGAGCCGTTCGATTCCATGATTTCGCTCGTGACGCGGACCGAGTAGGGATAATTCTCCAGCGGCAGCATGGGTTCGAGCGAACGTTCGGCGAGCGCGCCGTGGCCGATTTCGCGCCGGCCCGGACCGGCGATGCGGCCGGTTTCGCCGACGGAGAAATTCGGAAAGTTGTAGTGCAGCATGAATTTCTTCTCCGTGTCGCCGCCGGTGTAAGCGTCGAATTCCTGCACGTCTTCGCCGGTGCCAAGTGTCGCCAGCGTGAGCGCCTGTGTTTCGCCGCGGCTGAACAGGGCCGAGCCATGCGCGCGCGGCAACAAACCGACCGCGCATGAAATCGAGCGGAGGGCGTCCAGCCCCCGGCCATCCAGACGCTTGCCGTCCTTCATAATCAGCCCGCGCACGGCTTCCTTTTGAAGGTGGTAAAACGTTTCCTTGATGACGAATCCGGTGACTTTCTCCTCGCCGAATTTTCCAATGAGCTTTTTGCCGGCTTCCTCCGTGAGCGCGCTGACGGCGGTTTCACGCTCAAGTTTGCCCGGCTTGAGCAGCGCAGAAACAATCCGGTCGCCCACCAATGACTTTGCCTCGCTCAAAACTTCGTCCGGCACGATGAACGTCTGTATCTCGCGTTTCTTGCTGCCGGCGCGTTGCGCCAGTTCCTTTTGCGCCGCGATCAACGGCTGCATGGCTTCGTGCCCGAATTTTAACGCGGCGTTAAAGTCCGCCTCGTTAATTTCCTTCGCCGAGCCTTCGAACATCACGAGTTCGGTTTCGCTGCCGACACAGACGAGGTCCAGGTCGCTCCCCGTCATTTGCTCGTGCGTGGGGTTGGCAATGAACTTGCCGTTTGCGCGACCGACGCGGACCGCGCCGAGCGGCCCGGCCCACGGAATGTCGCTGACCATGAGGGCGGCGGACGCGCCCACGATGCTCAACATGTCGGGATCGTTTTCACCATCCGCACTGAGCAGGATGCTTTGCACCTGCACTTCATTGAACCAGCCGCGCGGAAACAGCGGCCGAATGGGACGGTCAATCATGCGCGAAGTAAGGATTTCCTTTTCGGTGGGACGGCCTTCGCGTTTGAAGTAGCCGCCGGGAAACCGGCCCGCTGCCGCCGCCTTTTCGCGGTAATCCACGGTGAGCGGAAAAAACTCCTGGCCTTCCTTGGCCTTGGTCGCGGCCACGGCGGCCACGATGACGATGGTATCGCCGAGCTGGACGGTTACCGCGCCGTCCGCCTGTTTGGCGAGTTTTCCGGTTTCAATGATGATTTGTTTGTCGCCCACCTGGGCGGTGATTTTTTCTGACATAACTATTCCTGCCCGTCACCGCCGGAGAAACTTCAGTGAACTCCGAACGTTTTCGGAGCTGAATGAAATTACCCAAGGATGACGGATTTTTCATACGCGATGTGGTTGGTTAAGGAATCGAGCCATTCGCGCTGGCTGGCTCAAATCCGGTGGCGGAAGGCGGCTTGCTTGAGAAACACCGCGCCTCCGCAAAAATTCAGTGGCGCAGTTTCAATTTCTTCGTGACTGCCTGATAACGGTTCAAGTCGTTGTTTTGCAGATATTCCAACAGACGCCGGCGCTGGCCGACCATCATCAACAACCCGCGACGCGAACTGTGATCCTTTTTGTTGTTTTGCAAATGCTCGGTCAAATGATTGATCCGCTGCGTGAGCAGGGCAATTTGCACGTCCGCCGACCCTGTGTCGCCATCGTGCAACTTGAACGATTCGATTGTCTTCGTCTTTGCTTCCATATTCGATTAAACGTGGCAGCTTAGTTATTCACAACCCCAGTGTAAAGCACTTTCAAACTGTCCGGTTTTGACATGGAACCAATGAATTCATTGGTTTTTCTTCATTTCCACGCGTTGCCAACACCAAATCAAACGGCGCCTGGTTTGCGGGGTCAGCTTGAAATTTTCACCAATCCGCAGGCCCTCAATCCAAAAAATCCCGCCCGTCTCCGCCGCCGCGACAACCAGTTGGCAACGGCGGCGGCGCGGAATTCTCTGGTTCACGAACCAATCCTGAAGTTTTAGCGCCGACTTCATGCCGATGGGCTGAAAACGGTCACCTGGACGCCAGTGGCGCAACGTGATTTGTTCGCCGACCTTGTCCGCGTCAAAAAACTCACGCGCGGCTCGCTGGCACGGATGCAATTTTTTTTTCGACGCACCAAAGCGCCAACGCACCCGAACTCCATCAAAATTCACTTCCCCCACCCTTCCGCTCAAATCCACCGCAAGCTCGCCCGTATTGAATCCAGCCGGTTGCTGCGTCCGCAATTTCACCGAGCCTGCCGCGTCGCGCGCGACGGAAAAATTCGGGCTGACGCTGACGAAAACACCCGGTGAGCGCCGGAGCCGCTCAACCAATTCGAAATCCGCCAAAACACCGAACTCCCCCAGTTGCGATTGCAGAACCCGCCGCTGAACCGCGGCCGGCAGGTTCGCAAAGGTAGGGACGCTGCTCTGCGGCGTCCGCGGACGGCCCGGCGGGCCGTCGCCACCGGTTTCTGTCAGCCATTGTCGCGCCGTTTCGCCGACGGCGTCCGCTTCCGCGCCGATGATTTCCATCAACCGCAAAACCGTTTTCGCCAGCCCCGGTTGATATTTTTTGCGCAGCAGCGGCAGCAATTCGTTGCGAATACGGTTACGCGGCGCGGCGGGCAAGGCGTTGGTCGCGTCTTCGCGGAAACGGATTTTATTTTCACGCACAAACTCGCGCAATTCAGCCTTTGTCAAATCCAAAAGCGGACGGACGAGTGTGATTCTTGAATCCACAGGTGATGGTGAACGCCATTTCATTCCCGCCAGACCTTCGCCGCCCGCACCGCGCAAAAGGCGCAGGAAAAAAAGTTCCACCTGGTCGTCGGCGTGATGCGCCAACGCCACAATGCGGATGCCGCGTTTCTTTGCGGCGCGCGCGAAAAATTCGTGACGCAATTTTCGCGCGGCCATTTCAATTGAAAGCTTTGATTTTCCCGCGAACCGCCTCACGTCGGCGCGTTCGACGACAACGGGCAATCTCATCACCGCGGCGGTTTTACGGACGAGTCTTTCGTCGGCGTCGCTGCTGCGTCCGCGGAGCTGGTGGTTGAAATGGGCAACAGCCAGTTTCCACCGGTGGCGGAATGAAAGTTCATGCAGCAGATGCAGCAGCGCCATGGAATCCAATCCGCCAGAGACGGCGACCAGAACGGCCTGCTTGCGTTGGAGCAGGCGGCGGTCCGGGATGGATTGTTCAATGTGCTGGAGCAAACCGGTCACGTGCTGATGTTACCGGATTACAAAAACTGGGCAAGGCACGGCGGTTTACGGCAGCCGGCGGATGCGATAGAACCGCTGCAGGTCCGAGCCATAGGCATTGGTGCACGTCATGACAGGACCGGTGGCGGTGTTCGTACTCAAAATCACCCAGTTGGTTTCGGTCAGGTTGGTCGAGTACTGCACCTGATAGGCAATGTTCGATAGTGAATTCCAACTGAGCACGAGGTTGTTGCCGTTGGTTTTGACCACGGAACAGGTGAACGGATTGGGAATCGGCCAGATGTTGACGTCATCCAGGCCGAGAAACCACGGGTCCGCCCGTCCTCCCAATTGGAGGACACTACTGGAATTGGTGGCGGTAACAATGAACACCATATTGGTCCAGCCGATGGGGCCGATGTCGACCTGGTCAAAAAGGGTGGTTCCGTTCCACGAAACGCTGAATTCGTTGGGCGTATTGCTAGTGACCTGCCCGCCGGAGGCTTCAGAAACATTCGTCGGGCTGTTGAGCCACAGGGAAATCAAATAAGCCTGGTTGGAGACCGTGGACAAGGTTTGGGAAAGATACCCAAGCGCACCGTATGCTCCCAATGCAGCCAAATAGTTGCCGGAGTGCGGCGGGATTCCGGAAAAGGAACCTTCGTCGTCAGCGAAATCGTAATAATAACTGTAAGGCGGGCCGGCTTGCATCCAGTAGGACAAAGTACCGGACTCAAATCCGCCATTTTGGATCATTTGCTGTCCTACCAGCAACACGAATTGGCGGGTGCGCACGGCATGGCTGGTTTTGTTCGTGAACAACACGTTGGCCGTGTAAACCCCAGGGGACAAATTATAGGCCGCCGCGTTCAGGCTCATCACGACGTTGGTTGCCGGTCCAGACGGGTGGTGTCTTCGTCGGCCCGGGCGGTGCGCTGCGTTCAGGTCCATCACGACGTTGTCTGCCAGGCCGCCGGGCGTCAATGTGCCATTGGTTGCGGAAGCCGCCAGCCAGAGCGATGTGTTGATAAGCGACCAGTTCAGCGGAAACGCGCCGGAGTTGGTCAGTAAAAAATTCTGCGAACCGACAGTGAACGCGCCGCCCACGGGGCCGCTGGCAACGAAACCTCTCCCGGGCGCGACCTCTAGAGCGTCCGACACAGTCGCCAAAGCATCAATCAGATTTTCTCCGGCTGGGGTGCCCCATCCGGTGCAAAGATCGTAGCCGGGAACAGCGGAAAATTGATTCGTACTAAGGTACCAAAAATTGTTGCCGGTCACAATGTCGTCGAAGTCGGAAAGATAACTGGTTCCCTTGCCAAGGGAATAAATCGCCGGGTTGATGAAACCGGCCGTCGGCTTTCCGCCGGCGACAGCCTGTTGATTGACCAGCGCGATAAAACCCGCCCACAACGGCGCCGCCGCGCTCGTGCCGGCAACCACGTATTGGATGCCGTTATTCGCCACGATGAAAACGTTGTCGGCTGTCCAAGCCACGTCCGGAACGTTTCGGAACGTGGTCGAGCCCTGGTTGGTCGTCATGTCGAGGCCCTGTTGCCAGACCGGAATTGAATAATTTGTGCTGACACCGCCGCTGCTGCCAATGCCGCCGCCCCAGCTCCAAGTGGTTTCCAAAACCCACACGCCCCCCGGACCGGTCGTCATCAAAGTTGTCCCGCCGACCTGCGTGGTGTTGGTGCTTTCTGACGGAAAAGGAATATACGAGAAGAACGCATCCCAATCGCCTGACGCATTGAAGAAGGATTGTCCCTGCGCCGCCATCTGTTTGAAAATCAGCTCGGAGGTCGGATCGGGCGAACCGCCGCCCCAGGAACAACTAAGTTGCTTGGCGAGATTATCATTGGCCATGCGGCTGAGGATATCCGGCCACGGACTGGTGTTGGGTGCTTCATAGACGATGATTTGGGACAACCCGGGCGCCATCGCCATGGCAACGTCAATGTCCAAAGCCACTTCAACGTTGCCGCCGCCGGGATTGCCACTGAAACTACCAATCAACACATTGGTCAGCATCACGCCCGGCAAGCCGCTTATATTTTCGTAGGCGGCAATGTCGTTGGAATAATAACCGTCAAATTCGAGAAGACCCACGATTTGTCCCGCGCCGGTCAATGAGACGCCCGGAAGGTAAGCCTGCCTGAAATCATTTCCCAGGTAAGAGCCCCCCGGCCCCGAACCGGATTGAGGTACTGCATTCGTCAAACTGTCCCTGCGCGTTTTATTAACTATTTTCGGGTGTGGCAATTCATAGTTGTCCAGTCCGCTGATGTGCAATATCGGAATCCCTGATTCGACTGACGGCTCGACGTCCGGCGCATAAAACGTGCGATTCTCCTTCGGATGCTGGTAGGTGCGCATCGTCACGTGCAAAGCCTTTTCAACATTCGCCACCGTCCCGTCCACATCCAGCAACATCCGGTTGGGATGTGTACCCGTCACCCTCAAGCCGTTGGCCCGGGCGAAGGCGATGACAGTCTGATAATCCTGTTCCGTTGGACCGAACTGTTCTGTGAATTGCTCAGGCGTCAGATATTGGTGAAAATTGGGGCTGGCCGGGTCGTAAAGTTGCTGAAGAAAATCGTCGAGCGCCTCCGGGTTCCGCAATGGCAGACCGATGGCCAGATGCAAATGCCTGGTTTCAGCCAGGCGGCCCGTCGCTGGCAGGTGCAAGCGCGCCACAACCGGCGGCACGTGGTCGTGCAGCGTCTGCATCCCTGCCGCAACGCTCGAAGAGATCGTGCCGAAGCACATCGCCACACCCATGCCGGTCATCGCCAACAGCGACTGGAATCTCGGCAAACAATGGGGTTTGGAATAAATCGGCAGTTGCAAACGACTAAAATTTATTTCGTACGGTCTTTTCTTGATACGCACAGGCTGTTGCCAAGGCAAGCCGTGTTCCACAATTTAGCAAAAACCACATGAATTAACAACGTAAATTACGCTTGGTTGGCGGCCAAAGTCAAATTCCGCATTATTGAAATTGAGGAGGCCCGAAATCCTCGTGGACGCCAGGTTCAGCCCGCGCCAACGCCGGTTTTCTGGAGACGAGAACGGCGAATCATGGCGCAAGTTTAAACCGGCAAAACCGCTGCGGGAAGTTGGTGGCTTGAGCGTCGGTGAACTGCCAGACACCGTTGGTGCCGAGCGTGTACGTGGCGACCGGCAGCCTTCACGGCGACAGCATAAGACGATAGAACCGTTGCGGAGAGGAACTGATGGCATTGGTGTCGGACACGGTCAAAGCATTGGTAGTGGCAATAAGTGGTTTGCCAAGATTAATCCAGTTGGTCTCGACCAAATTCGTCGTGTATTGCACCTGATAAACCAGTCCAGCCATTGTCTCCCAAGTAAGATTGAAGGCGGTGGAAGTTTTCGTCGTGGCACGGAATGCCGGCACTGGAATTGGTGTTACGTTGATATCATCAAGGCCAAGATAATAAGGATCATCCCGGAAACCCAACTGGAGAACCGTGCTGGAACCGGTGCCCGTGACAATGAATTGCAGATTGGTCCACCCGATTTTGCCCATGTTTGATTGATCGAAAATTATATTGCCGTTCCATGACACGCTGAATTCATTCGGAGTGGTAGTTCTGGATATGTTCGGGCTGTCCACCCAGAGCGAGAGCAAATAGTTCTGTCCGGCATAAGTCGGCAAGGTTTGGGAAAGATAACCCAGTGAACCGGAAGGGCCCAGCGCCGCGCCGTATGTGCCCGAATGAACGAACCGCGAATTGCCGCTGGTGACGGAACTGTATGCCGTGTTGCCGGATAGAGCCCAGGCGGTGAAATTGCCGGTTTCAAACCCGCCGTTTTGAACCAGTGGTTGTCCAGCCAGCAAGATGAATGGCAGGACGACAGTTCCGCTCTTCTGGTTGGTGATCACCAAACTGGCACTGTAAATTCCGGAGGCAAGGCTGTTGGCGGCAGAAGTCAGACTTACTGTCAGCGTGGTTTGTCCGCCGCCCACCAGCACGCCGCTGCCCGGCGAGGCATTGAGCCATGACGAGGTGTTGACGATACCCCAATTCAGCGAAGACGCTTCGAGGTTGATTAATGAAAGGCTTTGTGCGGTCACGCTAAATGGACCCCCAACCGGTCCACTGGAAGTAAAGCCGTAGGCCGGCGAGACTGCCAGCGGCGGTGAGACCTGCAACGCAAACTGGCGGGGCTGTGCAGCGCCCGTGGTTTGATTGGTGAACCACACGTTGGCGGAGTAGGTTCCCACAACCAGGCTGTTGGCCGCCAAAGTCAAACTCACCGTGACATTTGTCTGCGCGCCACCGGCCAGCGTGCCGCTGGCGGGTGAAATGTCCAGCCAGGCCGAAGTGTTGATGATGCTCCACTTCAACGAGGCCAGACCCGTATTCGTCAGGAAAAAATTTTGAGCTGCGCCACTGAACGGACCGCCAAACGGACCGCTGGCGTTAAAGCCGGACACCGGTGTGATGACCAACGGGTCAGGCGGACCGCCAAGCGCGTTGATCAAATTTTGTCCGGCCGGCGTTCCCAAACCGGTGCAGAGGTCGTAACCATTTGTGGCATAAAATAAATTCGGACTGCTCGACCACGTGTTATTGCCGGTCGTGACATCGTGGAAACACGCGGCATAGTTTGACCCCGCAGCAATGGCATAGATGGCCGGGTTGACAAATCCGACGGTGGACCTGCCGCTGGCAACGGCCTGTTGATTAACCAACGCCGTAAACCCCGCCCACAACGGCGCGGCGCAACTCGTGCCGCCAAACACGCCGGTGCTGCCATTGCCATAATCAACAAAGACATTGTCCGCGGTCAGGGCCACATCGGGAATATTCCGAAAACTGGTCGAGCCTCCTCTGCCGGTCATATTGTTGACGGTCGTCTGCCAGCTTGGAATTGAATAATAGCTGCTGATGCCGCCACTGCTGCCGACATAGCTGCCTTGGTCGAGACCCCAATTCCAAACTGTTTCCGACACATAAGAACCGCCCGTGCCGTTCATGGTCAGCGTCGTTCCGCCCACTTGCGTGATGATTGGGCTGCTGGATGGCACATTGTCCAACGAAGTATTGTCAACTCCGTTGACCGAGCTTGCCCCGGTTGTGTAAGCATCGCTGTCGCCGGATGCATTGAAAAATGATTGTCCCACCGCAGCCATGTTAGTGAAAATACTGCCCGTGGTTGTGCTCGGCCCGCCGCTCCAGCCCCAGGAACTGCTCAAATTTTTCACCGTGTTGCTGCTGGCCAACATCGCGTTTAAAACATCATTTGGAATGACATTATTAGGGCTGCCTTCAAAGACGACAATTTTAGCCAACCCCGGTGCCATGGCCATCGCCATTTCGATGTCCAGTGAAACTTCGGGATTGCCGCTGTTGGCACCGGTTGTCGGCACGCCGTTGAAGCCGTCCAGCAAAACGGTCTGGATGACAATGTTCGTCCGCCCGTTTCCCGCCGCCGTCGCATAAGCGACGATGTCGTTGGAATAAAAACCATCGAACTCCAACAGCCCGACGATTTGTCCCACACCAGTCAACGTCGTGTCCGGCACATAGGCGTTGCGAAAATCGTTGCCAAAATAGGAGCCGGAGCCGTCCGGAGCAGAACCATTTTGGGGCATGGCGTTCGCCACGCCCCTCTTCACCAGCTTCGGATGCGGCCGTGAAAAATCGCTCAAGCCTTGAACATCAACCACCGGCAACGCCGCGTCCACCGTTGGCTCGGTGTCCGGCGCAAAAAAATCGCGCGCCTCGGTCGGATGCCGGTATGTCCGCAGCGTGATGTGAAACGCCCTTTTAATCGCCGCCGCCGATCCGGTCACGTCAAGCAGAAGCCGGTTATCGTAGGTGCCGGTGACAGCCAGGCCGTTCGTGCGCGCAAAATCTTTTACCTCCTCGTAATCCTGTTCCGTCGGGCCAAATTGTTCCGTGAACTGCTCCGGCGTGAGATATTGATGATAATTGGGACTGGCCGGGTCGTAGAGTTGTTGGATCAAATCGGCCAGCGCTTCCTGATTCCGCAACGGCAGCCCGATGGCCAGATGCAGATTTTTTGTCGCTGGCAGTTCACCCGTTGGCTGCAAATTGAAGCGCGCCACCGCCGCCGGCACGTGTCCATGCAAAACCTGTGTTCCCGCCGCCATGCCCGGATAAATGGCATTGAACAACAGCACCATGCTGACGCCCCTTGCACCCAACAACGACCGAAATTTCAACATAAAGCGCAACTTTGAATAATGGAACAAACCGTAACGGCTAAAACCCGCCGGGCGCAGTTTTTGTTTTAATTCGCACAGGTTGTTAAAAGCAAACCTCGTTCCACATTTAAGTGGAAACGATGCTAATTTACAGCATAATTTATGCTCAAATAATGCCCAAAGTCAAATCCGCCTCGTCGAAAACAATTGCCCGTCTCCGTCCGTGACTTTAACGTGCGTTTGTGGCAGTCAAACTCACCATCCTTGGCAGCGGTTCGGGCGGGAATTGCGCCTATGTCGAAACCGCTGAGGCGCGGATACTTGTGGACGCCGGGTTCAGCCCGCGCCAGATTCGGCAGCGCCTTGCCGGCATCGGGCGCACGCCGGAGAATCTCACCGCCATTCTCATCACCCACGAACATACGGACCACATTCAAGGGCTCACCGGCATCGCCGCCAAACTGAACATACCGGTTTACTGCAACCGTGCCACCAAAGATGAATTTGAACGCATCCTCGAAACCCACTTCGACTGCCGGCTCTTCGACACCGGCGCGAGCTTTGAAATCGCCGACGTGCAGGTGGACACCTTCACCCTCCCGCATGACGCCCAGGATCCAGTCGGTTTTCTGCTTCACACCGCCGCCGGCAACATCGGGTTCGTCACCGATCTTGGTCACATGACCAAGCTGGTCATTGAACGCACGCGCGCCGCGAATGTCCTCGTCCTCGAATCCAACCACGATGTGAAGATGCTTCAGGATTGCCCGCGCCGCTCGTGGAGTCTCAAGCAACGCATTCTCGGCCGCCACGGCCACCTCTCGAACGATGCCGCCGCCGAAGCCGTCGCGCACATCATGTCCGCCGAACTGCGCCACCTTTACCTTGCCCACTTGAGCCGCGAATGCAACCGCCCCGAACTCGCGCATTACGTCATGGCTGAACAGCTCCACCATATCGGCGCCACCCACGTTCAACTCCAGCTCGCCGCGCAGGATATACCTTGTTCCACGTTGCAATTGTGAATTTGAACCATGACTGCCGCAGTTATCATCCCGGTCACGCAAATCGGACAAGCCATCCTTTTGGTTCGCGGACAGCGCGTGGTGCTGGATCGCGACTTGGCCGCGATGTATGGCGTCAGCACCGGCAATCTCAACAAGGTGGTGAGACGCAATCTTTCACGTTTCCCCGCTGATTTTATGTTCCAACTCACTAAGGAAGAGGCGGAAGCTTCAAGATTCCAAATTGGAATCTTGAAGAGAGGGTTGAATATCAATAAACCGCAAGGTAGGGCGCGTCACTCCGTGCGCGCCGCGATTCACATTTGAGCGTGCGGCGGGCAGAGGACTGCCCGCCCTACCAACATGTTCCACATTCAAAAAATCTCCGCGTTCGATTTGCCCGAACTCCGGCCTTACGCCACGATGAAGCGTCCGTTGGAACACGAGACGCAGGGCATCTTCGTGGCCGAAGGCGTCAAGGTCGTGCGGCGGCTGATCGAAAGTCATTTCGCCATCGCCTCGGTCGTGCTGCCGGAAAAATGGCTGGACGATTTCCGCCCGCTGCTGCAAGCGCGACCCGAACAAATCACCATCTATCTCGCCGAGAAAAAATTCCTCGAAACGTTGGTCGGCTTTTCCATGTTTCAGGGCGTCCTCGCCGTCGGAAAAATTCCTCCACCCGTTTCACTCGACGACATTTTGCAGAAAAGTCCCAAGCCGCGACTCTTTGTCGCCGTAGACGCATTGACGAACGCGGAAAATCTCGGCGCGCTCGTCCGCAACTGCGTCGCGTTCGGCGTTCAAGCGTTGATGGTCGGCGAAACTTCCAGCAGTCCATTCCTGCGCCGCGCCGTCCGCAATTCCATGGGCACAATTTTTCAATTGCCGGTCATTGAACTCAATCATCGGAGGGGCGAGCTCCGCGAGCCCCAACCCTCTCCGGAAAAATCAGTGCATCGTGGAACTCCGCCCTCCAAAACCCTGGCGCAAGCCCTTCACGATTTACGCGCACGCGGCGTCCGCTGCATTGCCGCGCATCCGCATACGGACAAAAAATTTCTGTCGCACGCGGATTTTTCCGCCGATTGCTGCATCGTCTTTGGTAGCGAAGGTTATGGCATCTCCGCATCTGTGCTTGAAGCGTGCAGTGAAGCCGTCGCCATTCCGATGCCGCCGACGGTGGATTCGCTCAACGTCGGCGCCGCCGCCGCCGTTTTTCTCTACGAGGTCGCGCGCCAACGAGAAAAAATGGGGTGATGTATTGATGAAGTGTTGGAGTAATGAAAAAGCGGAAAGGCCGGCATTTGTTCTCAACAATCCAATAATCCATCAATCCAACTGAAACACTTTTTCATAAACCTCCCGGATTGCCCCACGCCATTTGGCCAACGTCTTTCGGAATTCATCCGGTGTCGCAAAGCCACAACGCACCGAGACGCGGTAATACGCCGGCGCATCATCTGGCAAAACCGTTTCACCCTCGTAACTCCACCGGCGCAAAATGCCCTCGACGCGGCGCAATCGCCGGTAATTCTCGATCAGTTTGTCCGCGTCCGGCAGGACACCGGTGGCACGACCGCGTTCGAGCGCACGGAGTGTGTTGGCCTCCTGCCAGCCATGTTCCAGGCACAGCGTCTGCGCGATGAATTCCGCGTCCATGAATCCGCCCTTGCCGGTTTTGATGGCCAGATCATCCTGACCGTGCGGCGTCCGCTCCTTCTCGATGCGCAGCCGCATTTGGTGGATTTGTTCCTTCCAGTCCAGTGTGACGCAGGCGGGCAAGCCGTGGACGGTTTTCATTTCGGAGGGCGGAGTTCCACGACGCCTCGATTGAATTGGGGACTCGCGGAGCTCGCCCCTCCGACTTTGATTTTTTGAAGCGTTGGAAAAATCCGTCAATGCCGCCGCCTGTTTTTGAAACTGTTCACCCAATTTCATATCGCCCGCGACCGGCCGCGTGCGGGTGAGCGCCTGGATTTCCCAAAGCTGCGCCCGTTTGCGATAGTATTCTTCGTAAGCAACCAGCGTATTGACGAGCAGGCCCTTTTCGCCGTCCGGCCGCAGGCGTGCGTCGGTGTGAAATACAGTCCCCTGCTCTGTCCGGCGCGACAATAAATCCATCACTTCCACGGCCAGTCGCTGAAATTTCGCCAGCCCCTTCTTTTTCGCACCTGCGACAAACACGATGTCGAGGTCGGAACCGTAATCAATCTCGCAACCAGCGAGTTTGCCGAGGCCGATGATGACGAACGGCGGCGTTTTGATTTTATTTTTGCGCATGACGACTTCGAGCGCATATTGCAGGCAGGCGTCGGCCAGCGCGGAAAGCTCCTCCAAGTTCCGCTCGAAGTCAGCGAGTCCAAGGATGTCGCGCAGACCGAGCCGCATCAACTCGGCCTCGTGATAACGGCGCAGCCAGAGAAACTGGTCCTCATCATCGAGGCCGTAGCGCAGGTCCTGCAAAATTTCCGGCGCGGTTTTGTGCTGGCGCAGGCGGCCGCTGTTCACCAGGTCGTCAACCAAATCCGGCGTGCGGATGGCGACTTCGGCCAAAAATTCGGAGCGATCGAACAGCAGCAGCAGCAGCTCAAAGGCCGCCGGATTGCTGTTCCACATTTCAAACAACGCGGTGCGCGTGCCGTAAGCCTCAATGAAGCTTTCCAAACGCGTGAGCACCCGGTCGGGATCGGACAACGTAGGACAGGCGTCGCGCCTGTCTCCATCTTTTTTTGCCGTTTCTGAAATAGAGACAGGCTGGCCGCCGTCGCGCCGGAGCGGCGCTTTGGCGCGCCGCGAAGGCGGAAAGCCTGTCCTACTTTTTTTGGGGCAAAGGGCCAGGAATTTCAAAATCAGTTGCCGCACCAGTTCCGTGGTGTGCGGTGAGACGTGGACATAACCCGGCCCTTCGGCAAATTCCTTCAACAACCGGACCGCTGTCTCCGGGTCGCGAAACGAATGCGCCGCCAGCAAATTTTTCCACTCCGCTTCCTCGCCTTCGAACCCTTCCGGCAGGATTGCCTCAGCCGGTTTTGCCGTCTCTGCTTTCAGGAGCTGGTCATAAACCCGCCGTACATTGCCGGTGTGTTTCTGCAACGCGGCTTCAAATTCTTCCAACGACTTGAAGTCCATCAACCCTGCCAGCCGCAGCCGGGCCAGGCGGTCTTCGGGAATTGTGTGGGTCTGCTGATTTTCCTCCATCTGCAGGCGATGCTCGACGTCGCGGAGAAAACGGTAGGCAGCGTCGAGTTGTTGCGCCCCCTCTTCCGGGAGCAATTTGTATTGCGCGAGTTTGGCGAGGCACGGAAGCGTTTGCGCGGCTTGCAGAAATGGCAGCCGTCCGGCGTGCAGGATTTGCAGCGACTGAACGACGAATTCAATTTCGCGAATGCCACCGCGCCCCAATTTGACGTTGCGCTCCAATTCCTCCGCGCGCACCACTTCCCGCTCAATCCGGTCCTTGACCGCGGCCACTTCGCGGAGCACGTCGGCACTCAGCGAAGGCGGGAACCGGAAGGACTGGATCATTTCGAGAAACTCGGCGGCCAGGCCCTCGTCGCCCGCCACACCCCGCGCCTTGATGAGCATCATGCGCTCCCACGTCTGGCCCCATTGCGAGTAATAATTTTCGTAGCTTTCAAGCGAACGCGCCAGCGGTCCGACGTCGCCCTCCGGCCGCAGCCGCAGGTCAACGCGGAACAAAAAGCCCTCCGCCGTCATCCGCGAAACCTCGGCGGCAAACGCCTCGGCGAGCTTGTTGAAAAACTGGTGATTCGAAAGCGTCCTGGTTTGTCGGTGAGGCGAGACTCTGTCGAGCCGGCCTTTCCTGGGTTGTTGATGGGGTGAGACTCCGTCGAGCCTGCCCCCTCGTTTCAGTAGTGGCTCTTTGAAGACCTCGCCTTCGTCGTTGTAAAGAAACAGCACGTCCACGTCGGAACTGTAATTGAGTTCCTGCCCGCCGAGTTTGCCCATGCCGAGCACGCAAAATTCCGTCGGCTGCCAGTTGCCTTCGGCGTCCTGATGACAAGGCTGGCCGAACTTTTCAAAAAACTGTTGCCGGCAAATGCGCCAGACGGTGTTGAGGCAGACGTCCGCCACATCGGAGATTTCCCGGGTGATTTCGACGACGTTGCCCAGGCGGGCGAGGTCGCGCGCGGCGATGCGCAGCATTTCGCGCTGTTTGAAGCGGCGCAGTTCCGTAAGCACGCCGGTGTAATCGCGCGCGGCCAGTTTCGGCCTCAACCAGCCTTCGACCTCGCGCTTAAAGCCCTCGGCCCGGCGCGGAAATTTAAGCCGCCCGGCTTCAAGGACCGGCAACCAGCCGGGATTGGCAACGAGCAACTCGCCAAGCGCTCGCGAGCCGCTGAACAAGGCGATAATGATCCGGATTTGGTCGGCGGAAAATTTCCTAAGCTGCGGACCGGCGCCCGTCGCGGCGAGCAAATTCAGAAAATGCCCGGCGCGTTTCGGGTCGGCGGCGTCCTTCACCCATTTTTGCCACATCGTTTTCTGCATACACCCAAGCCCGTATTGGCACGGCGTCAGCCTTTGGCTCCGTGGTAAATTTTCTCCACAAAGCCCACGGCCTTGTGACAAAGCCGTTTCCAGTCGAGTTGAGCCTGAACGCGCCTGGCGGATTCCGGAGCGCGGGATTGCCACCCGGCGGGGGACTCGTCCAGCCAGCCGATAATTTTCCTGCCGAAATCCGCGCCCTCGAATTTTGCGAAGCGCACCATGGGATCGTTTTGGAAATAGCGTTGGATGCTTTTGAGCGGCGTGCAAACGGTGGGCAGGCCGCTGGCAACATATTCGACGACCTTGGCGACGAACGCGCAGTGCGTGCCAGCGGATTCCTCATACGGCACGATGCCCACACTGGCATCGGCGAGATGCTTCGACACTTCCGCATAAGGCACGAAGCCGGTGGCTTCGAACTTGAAATTGGGAATGGCTTGCGCGCGCTGCAAAAATTTTTCCAGCGCGCCCGTGCGCTGGCCAACAAAGCGAAAAACGACGCCGGGACGTTGCCGGGTCACGAGTTGAATCGCTTCAAAGGCAATGGGGCCGAGGTGATGAAAGTCCAGCGAACCGTGCATGACAATCACCGGCGGGCCGCCTTTTCCCTGAGTTCCGGCACGAAAAGGAAAATATTCCGCTGCGTAACCGTAATAAATCGGCAGAACCTTTTCGCGTGGATAGCCGCGCTCAACAAAATAGTCGGCCAGCGTGTCGGAAATGGCCAGCACCCCGTCCACGCCATAACGCGACGGCATGGAAATTTCGTAGCGTATGAGCGCCTCGACAAGCGGGCGCGGCGCGATGTAGCCCGGCCACGTCTCCATGAAACCGGTGAGCAGGTCGGGAAAATTCATCACGACCGGCAGGCCAAGTTTCCTTTTGAGTTTCCCGGCGGCGACAGCGGAAATGGCATGTTGCGAAAGCAGCAGATCGAATTGTGTTTCCCGCGCGGCGGCGGCGACCATCCGTTCGAGAAAAAACGGATACGCGAGATATTTGAAGTTCCGCAGCTTCGCGTAACGGCCCATCTGCCATTTGGTGAATTGATGCAGCTTGACACCGAATCTTTTCTGCACATTTTCCGCGTCATCAATCTGCGGGCCGAAGACGTGGACTTCGTGACCGCGCCGGGCCATTTCCTCGACGAGATAGACCGCTTCCGCCGAACCGCCGCCGGAGGGCGGATAAAACGGTTCGTGGGTCAGAAACGCCACGCGCAGCGATGAACACGGTTCGGCCATGCGCCGACGCTAGGCACATTTGGCGCGCGGCTTCAATCATAAACAATGACGATACGCTTGGCCAATGCTGCCAAGGAAGCCGGCTTGTGCTGGTAGTTCGCCGTCTACAAGTTCGCCTTTTCACATTGACAATTACTTTATACAACTGTTATCATCGCAAGCAGATGCGATTCTGAACCCGGATCGCATATCACGAAAGACCGCCGATTATTGAGTGTGCGTCGAAGTGAAGCCGCAAACATGAAAGCTATCATCATTGCAATTCTGATTTCTTCCAACTTTGCCGTTCCGTTTCGTTCGGGCGCAACCGTATATACAATCGATTGCACCGGGACTCCGCTATTCCAAAATTATACATTCAACGGCTACACTTTCGATACTGCGCGGATGATTCGAGACGATACGCTCTTCGTAGCCCCTGGCGTTTATTCGCGAGCGGGATATTTTGATCCTTTGGGTACTGCCACGGACGGTACTACAACCTACTCAGGCGTGTATATTGCAATTTCACTGTCTTATGCCGGCCCCTCAGTCATTTCCCAGACGCTGTTCATTTTTGGCAATTGGACTGACGCAACTAAAAGCGGCTCTGTCACAGCTTCCTTTTGGGATTACAATGTCGCCAATGGAATCTCCGGCACGACCGTAAATGACATTGTCAGTAATTTCTACGATGTAATGCAAAACTTTGGTACACCGTATATCCAGTCCGAGTCGCCCATGAATATCACGTCGTTTTCGATTACTGCTGTCCCCGAGCCTGGCTTTTCTTCCTTTATTGCTCTCGCCGCCAGCATTGCACTCTTTTTAAGATACCAGATGGGTCGGTTCCGTTTCGGAGATGCCACTCACGCGGTGTAAGATTGGATCAGACGAGGCGAACAAGACGCTCCAGCCAAAAACGGAAAAAACGGTTCGTGGGTCAGAAACGCCACGCGCAGCGGTGAACGCGGTTCGGCCATGCGTTGACGCTAGGCATATTTGCCAGGTGGCTTCAATCACAATTCACAGGCGACGCAACTTGACACTGCCACCGGAGCGCCGGCCTCCGGCCCGGCAGTTGTTGCGATTGTTTCAAGAACGCGCCGGATCGGAGATCGGCGCTCCGCCATTGCCATGAGAGTCGATGGTAGTGCCCGGACGCGCCCATTCACGCGCGGGGGACGGCGAAAAGTTTTGACAAGCGGCGGTGGCGATTTAGATTGCCAGCCGTTCCGGATGGGGTCGTAGCTCAGTTGGTAGAGCACCACAATGGCATTGTGGGGGTCAGGGGTTCGAGCCCCCTCGGCTCCACCAGTCTTCGCTCGGAGCGCAACGTAGAGCGAAGACTGCCCCGCGCCGGAGCGCGTAGGCGGGCGAATATCCGCGCGTCACATTGCGCTCCGAGCTTCGACTCGGCAAGCCATCCCCGCACAGCGGGCTGCCGCGCCGGCTTGTCGCGCTGAAGTGAAACGAAGGCGGAAGCACAAAGCGCGCAGGCGGGCTGGTACGACACATTGCCAGCGGGCTTCGGCTCGGCAAGCCAGCAAATGTTCACAGCGCGGTTGCCGCACCGGGCATTTCTGCAACAAATTTACTTTGCCATTTCCTTCTTCAATCTGGCATTTTTCCTGCATATTCAGCGGCTGAAAGCAGACCAATATAAAAACATTTCCAAAGTCCAAACATGAACTGGTATTACGTTGATCAAGGACAACAAGCCGGCCCGGTAAACGACGCGCAGTTCGAAGAATTGGTGCGCAGCGGGAAAATTCAACCGGACACGCTCGTGTGGCGCGAAGGCATGTCTGCCTGGCAGTCTTGTCGTGAAGTCAAGTCACCCTCCCCCTCGTCCGGCCCCCTGCCCGCAGGCGGCACCAGTTATACCCCCGGCCAGGGCGCGGAGGCCGTCTGCGCCGAGTGCGGCAACATGTTTGCCATCCAGGACATGATTCATCATGCCGGGGCTTTAGGTGGAATTTACATCTGCGCCAACTGCAAACCGGTCTTCCTGCAGAAACTGGCCGAGGGCGCAAAGCTCAACACCGGGGGACTGAATTACGCCGGGTTTTGGACGCGCTTTGCAGCGGTCTTTCTGGACGGTCTGATTCTGTTCGCCGTGAACGTCTGCATCAACCTGATTGCGGGATTGACCGCCAGACAGGCGGTTGGTCTGCAACCGCAGGGCGCCATAGTCTTGCAACTGGCTTTGATGGCCATGCAAATGGTCATCGGCATTTCCTATGAGGTGCTACTCATTGGAAAATATGGCGCCACGCTGGGGAAGATGGCCTGCAAAATCAAGGTGGTAACGGCGGACGGTGGGCGCGTTTCCTACTTGCGCGCCTTGGGCCGGTATTTTGCGAAGATACTCAGCTACATGATTTGTTTGATTGGCTTTATCATTGCCGCCTTCGACGACCAGAAACGCGCCCTGCATGATCACATCTGCAATACGCGCGTGGTTTTCAATTAGCCCATGAGTGCGTCGCTGATTCAATGCCCCGCGTGCCAGGCCTGGCTGTTGGAGGGGGTCTTTAATCAACCCCAATTGTCGCCCTGCCCGGCTTGCGGCGTGCCATTGCAGGTTGAAGTTTTCCCCGCCCTGTTTCGCAGTCGAAACGTTGGCCAGAGTGGCGAAACCATCATGATCGAAGGCGAATCCAGTTGTTTTTATCATCCGCAAAAGAAGGCAGTCCTGCCCTGCCAAGGGTGCGGACGTTTTCTATGCGCCTTGTGCGATTGTGAACTCAACGGACAGCATTTCTGTCCAGCCTGCCTGGAAACCGGAAAAACCAAGGGCAAAATCAAGAACCTGGAAAACCAGCGCACGCTTTACGACAGCATCGCCCTGTCATTGGCGATTTATCCGTTGCTGATCTTTTATTTCACCC
This sequence comes from Verrucomicrobiota bacterium, assembly GCA_049523555.1. GTDB lineage: Bacteria > Verrucomicrobiota > Verrucomicrobiia > Limisphaerales > UBA11358 > UBA11358. The sequence goes on from JBEKMU010000022.1 coordinate 19,982, forward strand.
TGATTACCGCGCCAGCGTCCTTGTTCGTGGCCATCCGGTATTGGAACGCGCCACGCAGCATCATACGTCGGACACGAATCCGTTACGTCGTTGCCATCGTCCTGGCCTCGATGCAAATTGCCGGCTGGGGCATGCTCTTTGTCGCCCTGGCCACCCACCGCTTCTGACCCATGCCCGAACAGGAATACCAGCGTTTGACCCGTGCCCGGTCCCGGTCGGAGTTTGCCGTCGCTTTCATGTCTCGTACGAGCCTGTGGCTGGGCAAGGACCACCTGCTCTGCGTTGACTCCAGCGGTTACACGGAAACCTACAAGCGGTTTTACTTTCGCGACATCCAGGCCGTCATCCTCATGGCTACAAGACGCAGGGCAATCTGGAATTGGGTCTTGGGCGCCCCGACAACCATCTTCCTGATGCTGTTGCTTGGCACCCTGGCGGGACGCTCGAATTCGAACACGGTAGCGATCACCATTTACGCCGTCTGTGCATCCGTGTTTGCGTTGCCACTGGTGATCAACAACTTCCTTGGACCGTCCTGCATTTGTCATCTGCGCACCGCCGTGCAAGCGGAGGAATTGCCTTCGCTCAACCGTGTGCACCGCGCACATAAGGTGCTTAATCGCATCCGCCCCTTCATTGTTGCCGCGCAAGGCGAGCTTCCACCGGCGGAAATTCCCGCCCGGCTGCGGGCCGCCGCGGTTGGGTCGCCGGACAGCGCAACGACGGCGCCGGACAATGTCGCGCCCCGACCGACGGTTGCGGATAACCCGGACGCGCCGCCCGTCATTACCTGAATTTGAATCACGTTGAACCATGCAAAATCTGGCTCATCAGCGTTGTTTCAATCATGCCACCCGTGAGGCCGTGGCGCGCTGCCCGGAGTGTGGATACTGTTTCTGCCGCGAGTGCATCACCGAACACGATGACCGCGTCGTCTGTGCCGCCTGCCTTAAAAAACTGGCGCGGCAACCGTTCAGCCGGCGCATCGCGTTCGCACGGCTTTTGCGTCTCGCCCAGTGTGCCCTCGGCATTTTATTTGCCTGGTTTTTCTTTTTTTTGATCGGCGAAGCTTTATTGAGAGTACCGACGTCGTTCCACGAAGGAACACTCTGGCAGGTCCCTTGGATTGACCAGGAATGAAAGGCACGCACCAACGACGGCAGGGTAAAGGCAGCTTCGACCTCATCGAAGAAGCCACACACCTGCTGCGCACCGCGCCGGTCGCGACCCTGGCGGTTTATTATCTGGGCGCGATTCCGTTTGTGCTGGGGCTGCTTTATTTCTGGGCGGATATGAGCCGCAACCCGTTTGCCGGGCAACATCTGGTTGACTCTGCGCTGGGCGTGGCTGCGTTGTTTTTCTGGATGAAATTCTGGCAGGTCATTTTTGCCCGGCGTCTGCGGGCGCACGTTGCCGCCGAACCCGTGCCGCACTGGACGGTCCGCCGTTGGGGGCGCGTTTTCCTGACGCAAGCCTTCGTGCAGCCGTCCGGTCTGTTCGTGGTTCCACTTTCGCTCCTCCCGATGCTGCCAGCCGCCTGGGTCTATGCCTTTTATCAGAATGTCACCGTGCTGGACGACGGTGGTCCAGCAGGGATTTCGCCATTGCTGAAAAAGTCCTGGAAACAGGCGATGCTCTGGCCAAGGCAAAACCACACCGTTTTGGCCATCATGGCCGGGTTCGGTTTTTATGTGTTTCTGAATTGGGTAGTGACAGGCTTGACGCTGCCGCACTTGATTAAAATGCTGTTCGGCATCGAATCGGTTTTCACCCGGAGCACGTTCAGCCTGTTGAATACGACCTTTTTTGCCGGGATGGCCGGCCTGACCTACCTGTGTGTGGATCCGATTTTGAAAGCCGTCTATGTCCTGCGCTGTTTTTACGGTGAATCGCTGGAATCGGGCGAAGATTTGAGGGCGGAACTGAATTCGGTTGCTTCGCAACCCATGGCCGCCATCGTTGTGCTTTTGCTTGGGCTGCTTTGCGCGTCACTGGTCCGGGCGGCGGACACACCCGTGCCCGCCGCTCCCCCGGTCACGGCACCGGTTTCGCCGCCGGTCCTGCCCGTGGATCTGGACCAGGCGATCAACCGAACCATCCACGAAGTCAAATACACCTGGCGCACGCCGCGGGAAAAAATTGTCGAACCGGACACGCAGGAGGGCATGATTGCGCGGTTTTTCGACAAGGTTGGCGCCATGTTGCGGAAGTGCGCCCGCGCCGTTTCGGACTGGCTGGACGAATGGTTGAGGAAACTTTTCCGGCACCCGCAAACCCACTCCAGTTCCGGAACCTCCGGTTATGGCTGGATCGAGTTCCTGCTAATTTTACTTTACGGGCTGGTGGCCGTTGTGGTAGCCGCGCTGGCGGTTTTCCTTTACCGCACCTGGCGTGAGCGGCGGTCGCCGTCCGTCGTCGCCAGCCAACCCATCCAGCCGATGCCGGACATCAACGATGAAAAGGTTGGCGCCGATCAGTTGCCGGAGGATGGCTGGACGAAACTGGCCCGTGAACTTCTCGAACGTGGCGAACTGCGCCTTGCCCTGCGGGCATTTTATTTCGCCAGCCTTTCACACCTGGCCGCGCGCAATTTGATCAGCATCGCGCGGTTCAAATCCAACCGTGATTACGAGCGCGAATTGCACCGGCGCGGGCATTCGTTTCCCGATTTGCTGCCGGTGTTTGGCGACAACCTCGAATCGTTCGAGCGCATCTGGTATGGTCTGCACGAGGTCAACCGCGAGTTGGTGGACCGGTTCGCGGCCAATGTGGAAAGGATGAAACCCGCCGGATGAAGAGATACTTCCCACTTTTCCTGCTGCTGAGCTGCGCGGCGGTTTTTACCTTCGGCCTGGTCCGGCTTTTCCAGCTCCGGTTCGAGGTGGGCGACGTTTACCCGGCGTATTCGACGCTGCGTTCCGATCCGCTCGGCACGATGGCGTTTTATGAAAGCCTCGGCAAGGTGCCGGGCATTTCCACGCGCCGCGATCTCAGCACTGCGAACCGCCTGCCCGAAGAGCCGCACACGGTATATCTGCAACTGGCCGCCTCCTATTACGACTGGGAGTGGATGCCGGCGAATTTGTCTCACGAACTGGAAGCGTTTCTCACCCGCGGCAACCGGCTGGTCATCACGTTTTTTCCGCAGACCTGGTCGTATGAATTCCATGATAATGACGACGAAACCAATTCGGTGAAATCGGCCAAAGCCAAGGCAAAGGACGAAAAAATGACGCCCGACAAACCGGCGAAGAAGAAGAAAAAAAAGACCGACGACGAGGACCGGGGCGTGGATCTGGCTGAACGTTGGGGCTTTCGGATGGATTTTATAAAACTCACGCACGGCGACGACGTTTACGAACCGGCACAGGTTGTGAACAAAACGGATTTGCCATTGCCGCGCACCCTCGACTGGCACAGCGGCACGGTTTTCACCAATCTGGACAGCGCATGGCGCGTGATTTACGCGCGCGGCACCAACGCGGTGCTCATCGAACGACACTTCGGCAAAGGGTCGGTCGTGATGGCCACTGATTCCTATTTCGTCAGCAACGAGGCGATGGCCAGGGACCGGCACGCGGACTTGCTGACGTGGCTCGTCGGCGCAAACAAAAACGTCGTCTTCGACGAGGCACATTTCGGCATCGTCGAAACTTCCGGGATCGCGACGTTGATGCGCCAATACCGGTTGCACGGGCTGGTGGCCGGGTTGCTGCTGCTGGCCGGGTTGTTCATCTGGAAAAATTCCAGCAGCCTCGTGCCGCCGCACGCGGAGCAGGAACAGCAGGATTACATTGCCGGCAAGGATTCGGCGGCCGGCTTTGTCAACCTGCTCCGCCGCAACATTGCACCGCGCGACCTGCTGCCGGTCTGTTTTGTCGAATGGAAAAAATCGGTCGGGCGGGCCGGTCAATACTCCGCCGCGCGGCGGCAACAGGCCGAGGCCGCGTTTCAAGCGGAAAATTCCCTGCCGCCCAAAGACCGGAATCACATCACAACCTACAATAAAATCTGCTCCATTCTGGGAACCCGCAATGCACCACCAAAATCATGAATACTGAAAGACTCAAGGAAGTCCTCGCGCAGGCACGATCGGAGGCCGGCAAAGTCATCATCGGCCAGCAAGACGTCATCGAAAAGGCGCTCATCGCCATCTTCACCGGCAACCATGCCCTCATCGAGGGTGTGCCCGGCGTCGCCAAAACCCTGCTCGTGCGCACACTCGCACGCGTGCTCGGCGCCGATTTTGCGCGCATCCAGTTCACCCCTGACCTGATGCCCGCCGACATCACCGGCACGAACGTTTTCAACCTGCAGCGTAATGAATTCTCGCTCATCAAAGGCCCAATCTTCACCTCGTTTTTGCTGGCCGATGAAATCAACCGCGCCCCGGCCAAGACACAGTCCGCCCTGCTGCAGGCGATGCAGGAACGCGTGGTGACGATTGACCGTGAGACACATCCGTTGCCGCCGAATTTCACCGTGTTCGCCACGCAAAACCCCATTGAATACGAAGGCACGTATCCGCTGCCGGAGGCGCAGAAGGACCGGTTCATGCTCAAAATCACGATGCGAGCGCCGGACCGCGCCGAGGAATTGTCGCTGGCGCAACGCACGATGACGAAAGATGCGCCGGAAACGGTGCTGGCGCAGGGTGCCGTCCAGCGGGTCATCAAGGCCGGCGACCTGGCGGCGTTGCGTGAAAGCCTCGCCGCCATTGTCATGCGCGATGAACTGGTTGGCTATCTCGTGGATATCGTCCGCGCCTCGCGCCAGCACGAAAGCATCCTGGTCGGCGCCGGGCCGCGCGCCACGCAATCACTCATCATGGCCGCGCGCGCCAAGGCCGTCCTGTCCGGCCGTGATTTTGTCACACCCGACGACATCAAGGAGATGACGCCGCCAGTGCTCGAACATCGTTTGATACTCCGGCCGGAATTTGAAATCGAAGGCCTGACGGTGGCGGAAGTGATCCAGCAAATCCTCCAGCAGATTGCCGTACCGCGATGATCGTTCCCCGTTTCAGATTGTTGTTCTGGGTGGCGGTGGTGGTGCTGCCGTTCGCACTGATTGGCGCGGTGTCGCCACCGGCGGCCGGCGTTTCGCTGTTGTGCATCGGCGGGTTGCTGGCGGTGGTGCTGGCTGATGCCGTCAGCGCAGGCAAAAGTCTGGCGGGCATCGGTGTGGAACTGCCTCCTGTCGCGCGCATGTCCAAGGACCGCGAGGCAAAACTGGAATTGCGCATACGCAATGAACGACAACGCCAGTGCAGTCTGCGGGTCGCTTTGGCCTGGCCGCGCGAAATCCAGACCGCGTCTGAGGAAATAGACGCTCTATTGCCCGCACAAAGCGAATGGTCGCGGCTGGCCTGGCCCTGCACCCCGCTCAAGCGCGGCAATTACCGGTTTAACGCAGCTTACGTTGAAGGCAGTTCCCCCTTCGGATTTTGGGGCGTGCGCAAAACCCTTCCGGCGCAGTCGGAGATCCGCGTTTATCCCAACCTGCTCAACGAGCGGAAAACCCTCGCGGCGCTGTTTCTGAACCGGGGTGCCTTTGGCGTGCACGCGCAACGGCAGGTCGGTAAAGGCCGTGACTTCGAAAAGCTCCGCGAATATATCCCCGGCGACGATTACCATGAGATCCATTGGAAGGCAACCGCCCGGCGGGGAAAACCGATCACGAAAGTTTTCCAAATCGAGAAAACCCAGGAAGTTTACGTGGTCGTGGATGCCTCGCGATTGAGCGCGCGCGCAGCAGGTCGGGAGCCGGGAGCCGGGAGCCGGGAGCCGGACCATCAGCCTCTACTCTCGACCCTCGATCCCCGGCCCTCGACGACCACCTTGGAACGTTTCGTGACCGCCGCACTGGTGCTCGGGCTGGCGGCGGAGCGGCAGGGAGATTTGTTCGGCCTGGTGACGTTCACGAATAAGGTGGAAAAATTCGTGCGCGCCAAAAACGGCAAGAGCCATTACAGCATCTGCCGCGATGCGCTTTACACCCTGCAGCCGAAAATCGCCACGCCGGACTTCGATGAACTGTGCACGTTCATCCGGCTGCGGCTCCGCCGGCGCGCGCTGCTGGTATTCCTGACCGCACTGGATGACCCGGCGGTGGCGGAAAGCTTCGTCCGCAACGTGGATTTGATCCAGCGGCAGCATCTGGTGCTGGTGAACATGCTGCAAATGCCGGGAGTAAAGCCGCTCTTCACGGACCCGGACGTTGCCGGCCCGGATGATTTGTATGGCCGGCTCGGCGGTCATTTGCAGTGGCAGAAACTGCGCGAGTTGCAAAAGGTTCTACAGCGGCGCGGGGTTCAATTTTCACTGCTCAACAACGAACGTTTGAGCGCCGAACTGGTTTCGCAATACCTGAGCGTGAAACAAAGGCAGTTGTTGTGATTGTTGACTTGCAACGTTTCATCACCGCCGGGCGGCCTTTCTGGGCCGAGCTCGAGCGGATGCTCGACCGGCTGGAATCGGAGCCGGACCTGCGGATGACGCTCCCGCAATTGCAGCTCTTCCATCAGCATTACGAACGCACAGCCGCCGACCTCGCAAAAATCACCACGCTTTCCTCGGAACCGGAGACCCGGCGGTATCTGGAAAATCTGGTTGCCCGCGCCTATGGAGAAATCCACGAAACCCGCAAGAAACAACGCCGGTTCTTTCCGTTGAAATGGTTTTTTCAAACGCTGCCGCAGACGTTCCGCCACCACGTCCGGGCCTTTTATCTGTCGGTGGCGATCACCCTGGCGGGCTGCGCGTTCGGCGGGCTGGCCATTGCCTTCGACCCGGATGCCAAGCCGGTGCTGATGCCGTTTTCCCATCTGTTCCAGGATCCGGCCAAGCGCGTCGCCGAGGAGGAAAAAGCCACCAAAGACCGGCTGGCGGGTTTCAAAACCACGTTCTCGGTGGAATTGATGACTCATAACACCAAGGTTTCCATCTTCACCCTGGCGCTCGGCATGACGTGGGGCGTTGGCACCATCATCATGCTGTTTTACAATGGGGTGATTCTCGGCGCCGTCGCGGTGGATTACATCCGCGCGGGGCAGACGAAATTCCTTCTCGGCTGGCTGATGCCGCATGGCGTGGTGGAAATCCCGGCCATTCTCATTGCCGGCCAGGCCGGCCTGATGCTGGCGCTGGCCCTCATCGGCCGGGGCAGCCGCGCTCCGCTCAAGACGCGGCTGCGCGAAATTTCGGGCGACATCGTCACGCTGATTTTTGGCGTCGGCGTGCTGCTGGTCTGGGCGGGATTTGTGGAGGCGTTTCTCTCGCAATATCACGAACCGATCATTCCCTACGAAGCCAAAATCGCCTTTGGCGCCGTTGAATTGATCTTGCTGTCTTTGTTTCTGGCAAAATCGGGGACCGGTAAAAAACCGGAACCCGGAAATCGGGACGAATGAAAACCAGCACGCTTTTCATCCGCACGCCCGAAGGGATTGTGTTCTCACAATTACTGGCGGGACCGGTGACCCGGTTCTTCGCGTGGTTTATTGACCAGCTTTGCATCAGCGCCGCGATGTCCATCCTGGGGATCGCCTTGAATTTGCTTGAGCTGATCAATTGGAACTTTGGCTTCGCGCTGTCCGTGATCGGTTATTTTGTCATCAGCATCGGCTACGGAATTTTTTTTGAATGGACCTGGCGCGGCCAGACCGTCGGCAAGAAGCTGCTCCGCCTGCGCGTGGTGGACGTGGAAGGAATGCGGCTGCAATTCAACCAGATTGTCGTGCGCAACCTGCTGCGGTTTGTGGATGCGTTGCCGGCGTTTTATTTTGTCGGCGGCCTGACCTGCTGGCTCAACTCCCGATGCCAGCGGCTGGGCGACCTCGCGGCCAACACCGTGGTCGTCCGGAACCCGCGCGTGGCCGAGCCGGACCTCGACCAGTTGCTCGCCGGCAAATACAACTCGCTCCGGCAATATCCGCATCTGGCCGCCCGCCTGCGCCAGCGCGTCTCGGCAGCGGAGGCGGATGTTGTCCTGCAGGCGCTGTTGCGGCGTGAGGAATTTGATCCGGTGGCCCGGGTGGAATTGTTCGACGAACTGGCCGCGCACTTCCGCACCAAGGTTGAATTTCCCGCCGAGGCAACCGACGGCGTCGCCGACGAGCAATATCTTCGCAATGTGGTGGACGTGCTTTACCGCATCCGTGCGGAAAATTCCGCCGGCCGGCTGCCATGAAATGGATCAATCAAGCCGGCGCGCCTGGACATGGCGATAACGGATGACCGTGCTGGTGCTGTCGTTGAACGCGCCCAGCCCCAGCAGGAATGAATTGTCCGGCACGCTGATGGTCACCGGTGGTGCGACCCGATGGAAAATTTCAACGCCGTTGACTGACGCGCTTACTTTGCCCTTTTGGTAAATGAAATCAAACGAGTTGGTGACGTCATTCAACACAACGTGCTGGCTGATTTGCTGCCGCGTCCAACCGCGACCGAGGCACACGACATCGCCCTCCTCGTCGTGTCGTTTGATGCGGAAGCCATACCAGTTGTAACCGTCAAAATCGGGCACGCCCATGACGACACCGGCCTGAAAATTTTTGTTGGCGGAATGAACGACTTCAAACGCGCCCTCTATTTCAAAGGCCGCTCCGGCCTGTGCCCGTGAAAAAAGCAGGTGACCTTTGGCGCCTGACTTCACTTCCAACGCGCCATCCGGCAGCCGCCGCGCCTGGCCGAAACTGAATACCCAGTTCGGATCGTCGGCGCCCGACGGCAACAGATCCACCCACCCGCCTTTTTTTAATCGCTCCTCGACGGCCAGCAAAGCGAGGCGGTCCCGGACAAATTCGTGCGTGCGCGCGTCGGCATCAGTCGCGTTTTCCAATCCCGAATATTTCTTCAACGCGGCGGAAATATCGCCGGAATCGCGCGCGGATTCGGCAGCGGAAATTTTTTCGCCCAACGGCCCGGTGCGCGCGGCAACCTCAAGCGGCATGAGTGAAAGGTCGACGTTCCAGCCGTCCAGGTTTCGAGACACCGGTTTCCAGTCCAACGCCTCGAGTTGGGCGCGCGCCACATCATATTTGCCCGCCAAATAGGCCGCCACCGCGTACGAAGTGCGCCAGCCGTCACGGTAGTCCGGGGCCTTGGCAACGTAACCTTCATACATCCGTTTGAGATCGGGCCAGATGTTGTCACGTCCAAAAATATGCCGGCCGGGCGGCAATTCCATTTCGGATTCCATGTCGTAAACGCAGTCGAGGTATTTCCGCGGCACGTCGGTGTCGAAACGCCCAGTGTTGAGCGCAGCCACGCCAAATGCGAGCATGGCCTTTTCGCTGCCATACCAGCGCGGGCGAAGTCCCCACCGCATCTCCGACCACGCTCCCGGATAATCAATCTGTGCAGCCACCGTGCGATCAAACCAAGTGCGCATTTCGTTAATGTCGGATGCGCCCAGCGATACCGTCATCATGCGACAGGGCGCCAGGGGAAAGGAGGGCTGTAAATTCCAGGCTTCCGTGAGTAATTTTCGTGCTTGGATCCGGCCTTGTGGACAATTTCACACACCGAGTTTGCGTTGCGGGAGAAGAAATTTTCGCCCCACCCGTTTACAAAAATTTCCGCAATCTCCTGCTGGTCGGCGGGTGTGAAACTGCCGTCCGCAAAACATTTCGGCAACAGTTGCAATGCGGAAGTCTCCAGCGCACCTGCACGATCGGAATCACTGCCCAATTGCCCGGCGAGCAGGACTGTGGTGTAAAGTTTGGGGTAAGACTTGTGTTGGGACGCGGAATATGCCGCCAAAGCGCGTTCGTAACGGCGGATTACATCGAACAGATTCAAGCTGTTGTTGGCTATGACAGTCAACACCAGCGGGTCGGTGCAGTCCGGGTTGCTGGCAAGCCGGTCACTCTCGGCTTCGAGCGAAAGCGCATTGGTCGCTGCCGGCCCGCCATAGTTCCGGTCAATCCACGTTTTGAGGAACAGCCTCACTTCGGCGTCACAGGCCGGATTGCGCCGGCCACGTTTTTCATAGCCGTCCAGCCACTGGCGGATCCTGAACTCGCGGCCTCTTTTTTGAACATCCCGTGCGGTCAACGTGTTGGTGGTCCAAACCACGGGTTTACTGGCTGCCGCCACTCCCTCCGAACTTGACCGGTTCAAATTCCGCTGCACCCGGGCGGAATGGATGGCGGTCTGATAACCGCGTTGAAAGTTGATCGCCAAATAGACGAAGAACGCGACGAAGATGATGAAAACAATCACCCCGCCGGCGACAATCAACCAGATGACGCCCTGATTGGGACGGTTTCTTGAAACCGACGGCGGCAGGGGCGGGGGGATGACGCGATAACCTTGTTGCAGCACCAAATCCAGCGGTTGCCAGTCGGGCCTGCCTTCGCCTTGAACGTATTCGCTGCCGGTCAATTCCCCCGATTCGCGGCGACGCCGCAGTTCTTCCAGCGAAAAGATGCCCAAGTCCTTCCCCTGACGGCGCATTCGATAGTTCATACGAACGATTTCATCCAAAAATGATGGAACCCAAATTCACCGGCAAGATTATAGCAATGCGGTTGTCTGATAAGCCGTAAAGATGTTCGGGTTCGGAACGGCGTCCAATCCAGCCTGTAACTTTAGCCCTGTCAAAACCGGGGCGGGCCAATTCGCTCCCGGCGACGAGCACGAACTACCTTGCCGCCTCCCTTTCATGTTCCCGCGGTGGAAATTCAAAGGTGACTTTGCCGGCGTCATCCATCACAAGATACGCCGGAAACGGCCGGCCGGTCTTGGAAATGAATTTGTCGAGCAAATCCGTCTTACGGACGGTCAATAGTTTCTGCGCCTGCGCCCGCTCAATCGGCTGCTGCAAAATTTCCCGGTTGATTTTGAATTTGCACGGCTTCTTGTCCGCCTGCAACTTTTCACACAGGTAGGCCCCGTCGGTTTCGAACACCTTGCCGCCGCACCTGGGACATTTGCCCAGCGGTTCCTTGCCAGTGAAATCAATCTTCGGCTGCGGTTCCTTTGGTTTGGCTTCTTTCGACCGTGACTTGCGTACGCGCGGCGAAAATTCAAACGCCGTTCCGCCATTCTTGATCACCAGAAACGCTTCAAATTTACGGTTGTTTTTCTTCGAGACAAACCCCTTTAGCAAATCCGTTTTGCCTTCCGCCAGCAGTTTGGTGAGCTGCGACGGCTCGATGTGCTGTTGCAAAATGATTTTGCCGGTGCGGAACGTGCAGGTCCTGTCCGCGCCCGTGGCTTTTTCGCAGAGGTAACTCATCCCCGCGTCGAACACCCGGGCGCCGCACTTGGGACATTTGCCCAGCGGTTCCTTGCCGGTGAAATCCACCGGCGCAGCCACCTCGCCATATTCGTTTCTCGGGCCGTTGCCGAAATCGAATTCCACCTTGAATTCCGGCGTCAATTTCAGCACGGCGGCGAACGGTTTGCCCATCTTGCTCCGAAAACCCTGCAACGGCCCGACTTGTCTTTCGCTGATAAGTTTCTCGACTTCCTCAATCTCAAACATCCGGCCGCACAGCGTCTTCCAGATCGAGAAGTCGCACTTTTCATTCACGCATTGGAACTGCTTGTATTTCTCATGGACTTCGCCGCCGCATTTCGGGCACGGCGTTTTCAACACGCCAAAGTCGCCGGGGATGGTGTCGTGCTCGTATTTTTTGGCGCGCTCGACGATGTGCCGCGTCATGTCGGCAATCTCCGACATGAATTCATCGCGGCTTTTCTGCCGGCGCTGGATCTGGTGCAGCTTGAATTCCCAGTCGCCGGTCAACTCCGGCCTGGTCAGTTCGGCGATGCCGAGGCCGTTGAGCAATTCCATCAGCGAAAACGCCTTGGCCGTCGCCTGCAACTCGCGCCCGTTCCGATGGATGTAACTCTCGTAAATCAGGCCCTCGATGATGGCGGCGCGGGTGGCGGGCGTGCCGAGCCCTTTCTCATGCATCGCCTCGCGCAGCTCGTCGTCCTCAACCAGCTTGCCCGCGCCTTCCATCGCGCTCAGCAACGTTGCTTCCGTGTAGCGCGGCGGCGGTTTGGTGACGTTTTGCTTCACCTCGATGCTGCTGGTGTTGACCTTTTCATTCGGCTTCACCGGCACCAGATTCATGTCTTCGCCCTGCGCTTCCTTGCCATAGACGGTCAGCCAGCCGGGTTTGACGATGACCTTGCCGGTGCTCTTGAACGGCTCGCCCTCGACGCGCGTGATGCGGGTCGTCTCCAAAAATTCCGCCGCCGGATAAAAAATGGCGAGGAACCGCTTCGTGACCATGTCATAAAGTTTGTGTTCCGGTTCGCTCAAGCCCTTGGGCATCTGCGTGGTCGGGATGATGGCGAAGTGGTCCGACACCTTTGCGTTGTTGAAGATGCGTTTGTTCGGATGGACCCAATCATTTTTGAGAATCGTTTCGGCAAACGTCGCGTAGCGGGTTTCACCGAGCATCTTCAGCGCGCTTTTGACCGTGCCGAGGTAATCCTCCGGCAACGCGCGCGAATCGGTGCGCGGATACGTCAGCACCTTGTGCCGTTCGTAAAGCGCCTGCGCCAGGCCGAGTGTGTTCTTCGCGCTGAACCCGAACCGCGAGTTCGCGTCGCGCTGCAAGCTCGTCAAATCATAGAGCAACGGCGACAGCGACGTGCTGGGCTTGCTTTCCTCGGTGACAATACCGGGTTTGCCGACGCATTTTTCCTTGATGGCCTCGGCCTTGTCCTTTTCCCAGACGCGTTCGGGTTTGAGCTGGTCGTCGCCGTCCTTCGCATCGGATTTGGAAAATTTTTCGTCGAACCAGCGTCCGGTGTATTGGCCGGCGGCGGCATCGAACGTGCCGATGACCTCCCAGAAATCGCGCGGGACGAACTTTTTGATTTTCGCCTCGCGTTCAACCAGGATGGCGAGCGTCGGCGTCTGGACACGGCCGACCGTTGTCTTGAAAAAGCCGCCGGACTTGGAGTTGAACGCCGTCATCGCGCGCGTGCCGTTGATGCCGACCAGCCAGTCGGCTTCCGACCGGCTATAGGCGGCGTCGGCCAGCGGCAGCATGTCCTTGTCTTCGCGCAACCGTTCGAACCCTTCGCGGATGGCCGCCGGCGTCATGGATTGCAGCCAGAGGCGTTTGATGGGCTGTTTGGCCTTCGTGTACTTGACGATGTTGCGGAAAATCAATTCGCCTTCGCGCCCGGCGTCACAGGCGTTCACCAGCGCGTTCACGTCGGCGCGTTTGATGAGCCGGGCGAGGACTTTCAGGCGGTTTTCGGTTCTCTCAATCGGCTGCAAATCAAAATGCGGCGGGATGACGGGGAGGTGTTTGAACGTCCATTTGCCGCGCGCGGCCTCGACGCCTTCCGGGAGAACCAATTCGAGCAAATGGCCGACTGCCGACGAAACGACGTAATGCTCGCTTTCGAAGTAGTCGTCCACTTTCTTGAACTCGCCGAGCGCCTTGGCGATGTCGCCGGCCACGGACGGTTTCTCCGCAATGATGAGTGTTTTGCCCATTTGTTGCCCGCGCTTTTACACCGGGCGGGGCAAACATGCGAAGAAAATCTTTTTTGTCAAACCGAACGTGCAACGTTTTTAACCGCGGCTTGTCGCGCCGGAGTAGTGAAAACGAAAGCTGAATGCACATGGATCATGTGCTAGTCTGCAATTTCCTTTCCGACGACGGCATTTCCGCAAATCTCAGTTTTCGTTCTCATGGCCAGGTTTGCGACAGTCGAACAAAATGTGAAGGAGTCTCACCGAACTAAGTCCTTCACGTCGATGTGTGCTGGCCCATTCCAACGGAAACGCCTCTAGAAATCTAACTGTGGCTTCTGAATTTTCGAGTTTCAGTTCGCTGGCTTCATTTCGAACTCTCTCTTGGAGTTCGCTGTGCCAGCGTTCCAAGGTGTCAGTTTGGACATAGCCAATCATTGCCGCTTCTGCACAGCGGCTGGCGTAACGGCCACTGATGAAGCACCCCATGCCTCCCGCATCAGTGTAACGTGCCCCGACTGCTTTCTTACGATGAAGTCGCTTCGATTCAAAAAAGAACTCGGGCCGAACCCCGGCGGCAAAAGTGATGATGATATCTGTTCTTGATCTGCGTTTGCCTGTTTTCCCGCTTTGTCTCAACGGCGGGTCGTCATGGACATCAAAGCCAGCAGATTCCTCGGGATGCAACCGAAACCAATCTTTCATCTCCTCGCAGATATAACCAGTAATGTCCGTCTCCTCGTCGGGTTCGGTGAGGATGCGAGGCAGTGCCTCTTGATAGCCGATCGCAAGAAAACGATGGCAGTGACGGCGGAATGCCGCCCAAACTGGAGTCGTCAACTTTGGCGAAAAGCGGGAGGCTGTCATGCAGGCATTTCTCCATCCGCTAGAATCTCCGCAATGATGGCGTCAGCATCATTGAGCGCTTGGGTGCGCGTCCAATCCATGAGGCGGGGAGATTTGAAAACCTGCACCGTGTCTTCCTCAAAAACCCGGAGGCTGCGGTCAATGTAAGCCCATTGACTGAATTTCTCGGACAACATCTCGCGCAATTTGCGATGAGCTGCCTTGCCGTTTGAATTTTCGCCAGCATCAAGCACTTCAATGGCCTGTGATGCCGTTGAACTCGCGGGCAAAAGTTGAAGCTCGCAACAAATCAAATCTTCAGTGGTGATGATGCGGACGCATGGATGAGCCTCGCCTAAAAGAAACCGCTCTAATTCATCACGCAACGCTCGACCATAGGCTTGAAGCTCTTTTGTATTCGGGAATTTACCGAGCTTCCTCAACGCACTCACTCCATTGTCGAGCGGCAGCCGATTATCGCGAAAATCTTCCACTAGCACACGAACGTCGTCTGGAATGCCAAGCACATCGAAGATGCTCTCGTCAATTAGTCGCTGCTTCTCAATGATGCCGGAGGCATCTTCTGATTTCAAACGGAATGTTTTTTCCTCCTGCAAGATTTCTCTGTGAACCTTGGTTAGCGCCTTGACCTGATCGTCGCTGAAATCGGGCGTCGGGATCGCACGCACCGCCCGAAGCACAACAATTGGATAGGTGCTATAGACACCCCATTCAGGAACTTGGAAGAATACAAAGTAATCCACAAGCGACGACGCCAAATAGACTGTAACTGCACGTAAAGTTTCCGAATCCTCTGATGTTGCAGCAGCGATGCCGATCTGTCGCGGCGGAATCGCGAAATATTCATCACTGAACAGGAGAAAATTTTTCCAGCTAGCTGGAATCAACAAGTGTGGCGGTTTATTAATCTCCAGCCCACTTAATCCGCCGCGTTCCCTCACGTAGCATTCGTCATTGGTGATGTCTTTAAGAGTTTGCTTGGGGATCGAAAAATGAAGTCCGCCTTTAACAAGCTGATTGAATTTATCTGGGTCGAAGCGTTTCTTCCCTTTCAATTCATTGCAATAAACCAAATTTTCTTTGGGTTTGTTATTCTTACCCTTCTTAACTTTGGTAATATCGCGAAGTTCCGCTCCTTGCCTCGGCATTTTCTTCCCCCAGCCTCGCCGTTCGCAAAACCGTGCCAACGTCAGTGGGTAGAGTTGCCGGAGTCTGTCGAGCGAACGCGCATCGCGTGGCGTGCCCCACAGTGCCAATTTCCAGACCGAAGTTTCACCAGTCGCGGCGTCGCTTTGCGAGATGGGTTGAATCTCAGAGCCGTGAATGGTCAGCACCCACAACTCTTCCGCGTTTGCCGCTACTTGGTTTGCTGCAAACGGGCCGTGATGGATGATGGGCTTGGTGCTGCGTGTTTCATCCGATTTTGCGAACACGAGTGTCGTCGTTGGCAGGATGGCTCGCTTGCCAAAGAGATTGCCGCGGAGATTGGCAAAGTTTGTCACACGTGCCACCGCGAATTCGGTAAAAAATGCTTGTCGGAAGCTCTTGCCTTCCAGATTGAACAGGGTTGTCGCAGGGAGGAGCAACCCAGCAACGCCGTCACTTCCCAGTAAACGGCCCGCCTTCACCGCAAAAGCATCGGCCACGCGGTTTCCCGCTATCATCCTTTCACGAGCAATCCATTTTCGCGCGTGATCTTCCTCTTTGGTTTCCGGTTTTAACTCAATCCACGGCGGATTGCCGATGATGACATCGAATCCACCCTTGGGCACTGGCAGCTTCAAGCCGGGATTGAAAAAGTCATCGCAATAGATGCGGTCGTTCAGGAGCGCCGGGAATTTGAATTTTTCATTTGCGTGCAGCGCCGGGGGGTCGAGGTAATTCAGCAACGTGAGAATGAGGCTGAACATCGTAACGTTACAGGCATCGCGCTGACGTTCCACGCCGTAAATGCTTTCAAGCAGAATTTCCCGCAGGCGCACGGGGTCAAGGCTGCCGGAGTATTTTTTCGTCGCGGCCAATTCCAATTCGATGAGACGCCGGTAGGCAAGAACGAGGAAGATGCCCGAGCCGCAGGCCGTGTCGCACACCTTCATGCCGGGCTGGAGTTTGCGGACGGAATTGATTTCGGAAAGCAGATAATCCGCAAGCACTTCGGGCGTGTAGTAAGCACCGTCGGATTTGCCTTTTTTCTGACCATGAAGAAACTGCTCGTAAATGGACGAGAGCGTTTCGACGGGAATGTGACGAAAATCAAACGCCTGAAAGCGCAGATGCAATTGATGAACGTATCCCATCGTATCAACCCGGACGTCGCCGCCGGCGAAAACTGAAGCGACCAGCTGCACATGGGAATCTGTAAGCGGGCACTTCGCACCGAAATTAATGTGAAAAATGTCGCCGTTGAAACGTGACTCAAGCGCTTCGACTAGCCTAGATAATTCAGATACCGTAGCTGCCGCGCCGAAAACCTGGGCGAGATTGATGTCGCGCTTTTTCAACCAGCCGTCATCAAGAATGTTCCGGTCGCGCAAATAACGCAGATAAACAAATTTTCCGATAAGCGCGTGGGCGACTTCCAGATCCAACACCGGAGTGCAATGCTTGGCTAGTGCTTGCGCCAGATGCTTCAAGTTTTCCAGCAGAGTCGTGTCAACGCGATACTGGGTGTCGAGATGCTGGCGTTGAGCCTTCCAGATTCGTGCGGAGTCGATGGAAGCCGCGGAGAAATCGGAGAGCTTTGTCACCAGTATCTTTTCGTCAGACGATTTCTCGGACAGAATGGCTTCATCGCTCGAATTGTCGTAATGAAAACCAGCATAGATGCGAACCTCACTTGGCAATCGAACCATGAGGAATGGAACATTGCCCAGATTCCAAATGCGCCGGTGTAATTTTCTGGCATCGGCAGTGGTGGCTGCTTCAGCCACACAGACCGCCGGCCGGGCCGCCAAGGGAGCAACTTTTCCGGCGGCCGTTTTTAGAACGTAGAACCCTTTGACGCGGAAGTCGTCTCCAGAATTTTCTTTCTCCTTCGCAAAGCGAAATAATTGAACCGCCTCCGGCTCAAATTGGCTTTCCCTTGTGCGAAAGCAAGCCGATTCGGCATAACCGAGCAACTTGATTAGGGCATCAACAGAAAGCATGGGCAAAAGGTAAACACCTCTGTCAAGAGTCTCAAGCCTTCGCGTAAACTTTCCAGGCCTTCATCGAGAAGAGCCTTTTGAATATGTTGAATGGCCGTTTTGCACCAGCGGAATTGGTTATTTTGTCCTGACAATCAAACGCCACTGAATGTCGCCTTGGCTGTAGGTATGCGTGTGGTGATTTTGCGGCGGCATTGGTTTCCACGATTCGGAGACGATTTCGTTTCCGCATCCTTCACAGCGGAAGATTCCAGAATGAGGCGTGGTTTCGCCCGGCTTGTGAAGCGTGTCAAAAGCCGAATCGGTGGTTTGAGTCAGATAGTTGGCGTTTTTGTATAAGGCCATTTTTTTGCCTTTCATTTGAGGCGATTTCCACCTCGTCTCGGGCTGCGTTTGTTTTGATGCGCGTGGAATCACACCTGTATCAGCGCAAAATCGTATCGCAGGGGGTAGGACAAATACGGTCCAAGGGTAAAATAAATTTTCGGGCGTGCTGGATGGCGGCATTCTTGCGCCAGCGGAATTGGCTGACCGTCCGCAAAGATCTACTCGCTCGGAGAGCAAGCCCCACCTTCCCTTGCATACTGGCGCAAAGGCGCTATAGTTTTGCGCGATGAAACTTGCGCTGGCAGTTTTGGTTTATTTGGTGATTGGCATGGTCCTGAGCTGGGGCATCCTGCTCCTGCTGGCCGGCAAGCCGTGGCTGTTCATCGTCGCCTTCCTCGCTTACGTCGTCGCGTTCGGCAAGATCGGGTGCCAGACGCATTGAGTTAGCAGTCAGTAGTTGGTAGTCAGTAGTTAGCCGTTAGCAGTTTGGAATTCGCAATTTCGCCATTTTCCATCCTCTATCTTCAATCATCGTTTTTTTCATTTCGCCGGCACGGCAAACTTTTTCTGCATGGCCGGTTCGATTTGCGACCAGGTCATGTGATGGGCATCGGCGTTTCCTGCCGCCACACCCGTTGCGTTCGCCGTCGAAACCGAAGTGCCTTGAACATAGAACGTCAAATTTCCAAAAGGAACCGTGCTGGCGCCGGGCATGGCAAGCATATTCGGGTCGGACCAAACATTTGCATAGGGCGCAAGCTGTCCGGGTTGACCCAACGCCGTCACCGGAATGACCCCGGGCGATGCCGCCGGATAGGTCGGGCTGGAAATGGGCTGGTTGCCGGACGCCGCGAAAATCAGGATGCCATCCCCAACCGCCGCTTTGATCACCGAATCCAAAATGGAGCTGTCACCCGAGCCGCTCAAGCTCAGGTTCAACACGGTCGCCCCGTTATTGACCGCCGCCTGGATGCCCAGCGCCACGTCCCAGCTTGTGGTCGCCGGGTTCGAGCCATAAACATCCACCGGCTGGATTTGCACCGAGCTGCCACCGTGTTCCGCCGCCGCGATGGCCGCCAAAATCGTGTAGGCCATCGCCGTGCCATGCGTGATGTCGGTGCTGTTTGCCGGCGCATCACCGGCCTCGGATAATTGCTTGAGGATGAATTTGTCGAGGCTGGGCCCGAGTGATTGCACGGAGGTGTCAATCAAGCCGACAATGACTTTGCCTGAATCGGGTGGGGGGTTGAGCATTAAACTGAGTGGCGGCACCGATCCGGAGGCGAGCGATTGGATCGGCGGCAGCGGATCAAAATAATAATTGTAATCCACCTCGGCCACGTCACTGTTGTTTTGAAGCTTGCCCAGTGCAATGTCGGTGGCGGTGGCGTCACCAAATTGCAAAAGGTAAACGCCGCGTTTGTCCATCCGGCCAACCACTTTTGCGCCAAGTAGTTTGGCCAGGTCGTCAATGTTCACACCCGGCTTGAGTTTCACGAGCAGTTCATTGGGAACGTGCTTGGCCGGCGCGGCAGCCGCACGCACCAGCCGCGTGGCGTTTTGCATCACGGTGCGGAAGACATAAAGGTGCGGCGGAGTGTTGGTCCGCGGCACGAGTGCGAAATTCAAATCGCCGAGCAACATCCGCAGCGCGTCGCTGGAAGGCAGGTCCTTGAATTTTGCAGACGCGTTGCGCGTCGTGCCCGGTTCAACATAAATGCGCCAGCCGGTTTCCCGCGCGATGGTTTCCAACAGCGGCCAGAGCGGTTCGCCGCGGATGTCCGCGTCCACGCGGTCGGCGGTCTTGTGCCAGACGAGCACATTTGTGTCGGCGGCATTGGCCAGGCCCGTAAAGGCCAAGCACAACCAGACACAAACCCATCCAGATTGCCATTTTCTCAACATTGACCTGATGGACTCTTGGAAAGCGCAGTTGGTTAAACGTTCATTGCGGCGCATAAATGCGATAAAATTGCTGCGGCGCGCCCGTAATGGTGTCAATCCAGAGTCCGGCGGAGTTCGACGGCGTGACGGCATCGCGCAATTGAAATGTGTCGGTGATGTTCGTCGCGTTCAGTACTTGATAAAGCCGCCCGGCGGTGGCCGGCCAGAAAATGGTCGGCGGTGGCGCGGTCATGCTCAGCGAAAACGGCGGTTCGGAAGCGCCGATGCGAATCCACTGCGTCTCCGTGCGGTATGTTTTGCCGTCACTGCGCGTGATGACGGCGTAGAACGGATGCAGGCCAACTCCCAGATTCGTGGCGGCGACCGCAAAAGTGGCGGAGGACAGGTTCGAGACGGCCCCCTGTGAACCGCCCGTGCTGAAGAGTTCGATGCTGGAAATCGCGTTGGTGTTGGCAGCGACGGAAAACAGCAACGTGAAATTCAGGACCGTGTTGGAGGCACCGGCCAGCGTGGTGAACGTGGCGTTGAGCGGCGTATTTTGGATGCGCACGCTCTGCGATACATGGGCTTGCGTACGCACGTGGCTGCCTTCATAGACCACCGCCGTGAGCTCATGGCAACCCTCGGACAGAGTTGTGGTGTCCAAAGGAAACGTGAATGAAAGATTGGTGACGCCGGCCGTGACGTAGAGATGGTTGCGCGGCTGGAGGTCACTGACGTTTTGATTCAACGCCTGGGTACCACCGGGAGAAATAACCAGGTCAACCGAACCGCTGAAGGCCACCTGAATCTGCGAAGCCGGCCACCCGGCGGTTCGCGCGTACAAGTTGAACTCGGTGTATGGCAGACCGTAACCTTCGTAGGGAAAGAAATCCTCGGCCACCAGCCCGTCAGCCGCCTGCAACGTGCCGTTGTGATTGATGGCATTGATCAATTGCCCGGTCAGGCCCGAAGTGTTCGTGCCGGGCGAAGCATTCGTCACCGTAAGAGTCACCTGCGTGCCATTGGTTTTTGTAACGATCAGTTGCAGGTAATCGCCCACACTCGGAGTGTTGGACACGGAGAACCCGCACAAACCATAGGCCACGGTGTCGAGAAAATTGGTTATGCTGGCAGCGACAAAAGTGGTCAGTCCGGAGGCCGAACCGATGGCAGTGCTGACGCTTACCGGAATTTG
This sequence comes from Verrucomicrobiota bacterium, assembly GCA_049523555.1. Taxonomy (GTDB): domain Bacteria; phylum Verrucomicrobiota; class Verrucomicrobiia; order Limisphaerales; family UBA11358; genus UBA11358. The sequence continues at coordinate 40,859 of JBEKMU010000022.1, forward strand.
CGCCCCGGGCGTATTGATGTCGGTGGATTGCAGCACAATGCGATCGCCGTAGGCAATGGCTTGCACCTTCGACTGTAGAACAAAGGCGGGCTGATTGAGAACGTCAGCCAGTCCGGACGCAACCGAGGCGATCGTCGCGTTGCTTGGAACAAGGTAATTTGTGGTGTAACCATTTGTGCTGATGGTCACGTAAAGCTGGTTGCCTGCGGCAGGCGGAATATTGGTCAAGGTTTGCAGCCACGTGCCGTCGAGGAACAAATCAACCTGCTGAATGGGACGGTTCGACGTGCTGGCGGTGCATTGAAGCGTGAGATTGGTGATGCCGCTCAACACGCTATTGGTTGGTAAATTGACCCACGCGCCGACCGGTGGACGGGCAAAAGGCGCGGCCAGCGGCTCGCCCACAATCAAGCCCTGATACGGATTGACGAGGCTCATATAATAACATTCCGCCAGGCTGAAACCGCGCGCCTGATAGAAATAATCCTGCGGCGATGGAAATTTCTGGAGGTAATTACACGGCTCAATAATCGTGCCGTAACTGCCGCAGGCGCCGGCGTTCATGAAGATCAGCAAGGTCGTCTGGCCATAGCTGTTTTCATAGAGCATCCCCGCAAACGACGTCAGGCTGTCGGCGATTGCCCCCGGCACCAACGCGTTCGGCAGGAGGTTAAACCCGGCCAGTCCGGTCTGGTAGCCCAACAGGTTCGTCAGCTCGTAAGGCGAATCCAGATTCGTCCGCTGAATGGAAGAATCGCCGGCCACGCGCGCGTCGAAAATCGTGTTGTCAAATTCCAGATACCGGACATTGCGGGGCAGGTCGGTGGTCTTGGCCAGCCAGACCATTTGTGTGGGAAAAGTGCCGTCGCCGGCCGTGCTGCGATCAATGATCGCCTTCGCCTGTGCGAGATTGCTGGACGTGAGCATGGTGACGAGCCATGAGTTGCTGCCGGCGGTAATCGGCGGCGTCTGGCGAAAGATGCCCTCGCTGCCGACATAGGAGTTGGAACTGGCGGTCGGGAGGGAACATGAATTACCCAGATCATCGGGCTTAAAACCGTAAAACAACGCGGCCGTGGTGCTGTTCCTGCCGGATTGCGCGCCGGATTGAACCACGCGGTAGGGAAAATCCATGCTCAACACGATGTAATCAATTTGATTGGTAAGGCCGCGACTCGAAAGCATGGAAAGCAATGGATTGACCAATGAATTGGTAAAATCCGATGTTGTCCATTCCACGTTCCCGCCGGTCCAGTTGGTAATTCGCAGAAGATTTTGCGGCGGCACCCCGCGCCGTTCGCAGTAGTAGTTGCCGAGCTGGACCGAGTTCGTGCTGTTCTGGTTGACGACCACGACGACGTTTAACCCGCTGCCGCCCGCAAAAAGTCCAGCGGCGGAAATGAACAAGACACCCCACCCCGCCGCAAAGCACAAGCGAATGTTCACGCGTCAATTCTCGTCTGAAAGTGTCGTTTCGTAAAGTGCGGCGGCATGGCAGCGGGCCGGTTTATTGAAAGATGCCGGGGCGAAGGGAGACAGTAATTGCTAATTCCCAAGTAAAAACTTTAAGCCCTGAATCCGAATGACTAAAGAATCCCCAATGACAAATCCTAAATGCCAGGGCGCTGGAAATCATTTTGTCATTCGGGCTTCGCCATTCTTTAGGCATTACGGTTTAGTCATTCGTCATTCAATGGAGATGCGCCCTTCGCGAAGACACGCCCACCCGCACACTATTAATCAAAACAATCCCCTGCCGGAGGCGTCATCCCTCCCTTGCTCCTGCGACTGCATCACTCCGCCCCATTGCCTCGGCGGCTACGTTTTCGCTTTCGCGAGCACGGCCTTGACCCACGCCTGGTTGTCGAGATACCAGCGAATGGTTTCGCGGATGCCGTCTTCAAATTTATGCGCGGGCGTCCAGCCAAGTTCGTTTTTGATTTTGGTGGCGTCAATGGCGTAACGGCGGTCATGGCCGGGGCGATCTTTCACAAACGTGATGAGTTTGCGCGAATGGCCGCCCGGTTCGGGCATGAGTTGGTCAACGATGTCGCAAATCAATTCGACGATGCGCAGGTTCGGCCACTCGTTGCGGCCGCCGATGTTGTAAGTCTCGCCGTCGCGCCCGCGCGTGAGCGCCAGCCACAACGCCCCCGCGTGGTCGCGCACGTAAAGCCAGTCCCGCACGTTCATGCCGTCGCCGTAAACCGGAACCGGTTTGCGCGCGAGGATGCTTTGGACGGCGACCGGGATGAGTTTTTCGGGGAATTGATACGGGCCGTAATTGTTCGAGCAATTCGTGATGACGGTCGGCATATCGTAAGTGTGATGATAGGCGCGCACGAGCATGTCGCTGGCGGCCTTGCTGGCGGAATACGGCGAGTTCGGCGCGTAAGGTGTCTTTTCCGTGAAATATCCGGTCGGGCCGAGCGAGCCATAAACTTCATCCGTCGAAACGTAATGAAATCGGAAGCCGAACTCCGAACTCCGAACTCCGAACTCCGAATTCAACCAACGGGCGCGGCAGGCTTCGAGCAGATTGAACGTGCCGACGACGTTCGTGTGAATGAAATCGCCCGGGCCGGTGATGGACCGGTCCACGTGCGATTCCGCCGCGAGGTGCATGACGTGGGTGATGGCGTGCTGCTCAACGACGCGAAGGACAGCGGCCTTGTCGCACAAATCCACCTTCTCAAAGACATATTTGGGGTGCCGGGAAACCTTCTCCAGATTTTCCGGATGCCCCGCATAGGTGAGGCAATCGAGGTTCACCAGCCGCGTCACTTCCGGCCGGTCAATGACGTGATGGATGAGATTGGAGCCGATGAAGCCGGCGCCGCCAGTGATGAGTAGGTTCATGGTTTATCCAAGACTTGTCGCAGGCTGGTCTCCCAATCCGGGAGCCGCAACCCGAATGTTTTTTGCAATTTGCCGCAAGCCAAAACCGAATACGCCGGGCGCTTTGCCGGCGTCGGATACTCCGGCGTGGTGATCGCCTCCACCTCGCGGCATTTCCGTTCCGCGTCCGGCATCAATTCGATGATGCGGGAAGCAAACTCATGCCAGTTTGTCTGGCCGCTGGCGGCAAGGTGATATTCACCGTTGAACGCGGAACCCTCCGCACTGGCCAGGACCTGCTTGAGCGCCAGCGCAGTGGTTTCGGCGATCATTCGCGACCAGGTCGGACAGCCGAATTGGTCACGTACCACGCGCAATTTCTCACGCTCGCGCGCCAGCCGTTGCATCGTGAGCATGAAATTCTGGCCGCGTGCGCCATAAACCCAGCACAGCCGGAAAATCAAATGGTCCGCGCCGGAAGCCTTCACCGCCCGGTCGCCTTCCAATTTTGA
>JBEKMU010000023.1:0-35562 GCA_049523555.1 Verrucomicrobiota bacterium
TGTGGCGGATTCATCCGTCGCTGACTGTGGCGTGCCTGTCAGTATCGGTGCCGTTGTGGTGGCTGGCACATTTTTATTCGGCGCGGCTGCGTCCGGGCTACCTGCACAACCGCGAACTGACGGACAACATGATTTTGCTGTTCAGCGAGAGTGTGCGCGGGATGCAGACGGTGAAGGGGTTCGCTGCGGAACCGCACCAGGTCCGGCGGTTTGAGGAGGCGAACGATCTGGTGTCCAAGCAACAACGGAAAATTTTCCGGGATTTGTCGGTGTTCACGCCGGGCACGCAGATGTTGTCGCAGTTGAGCCTGGTGATTTTGTTCGCATACGGCGGCTGGCTGTATGCGCAGGGGAAAATTCCGCTGGGCGGCGGGCTGGTGGTGTTTGCGGGGTTGCTCCAGCAATTCACGGGACAGGTGGCGACCATCTCGACCATCGCCAACTCGGTGCAGCAGAGCCTGGCGGCGGCGCGGCGCGTGTTCGAGGTGATGGACACACCGGTGGAAGTGCAGAGCCGGCCGGATGCCATCAAACCGCCCCGGCTCACGGGCCGGATGGTCTTCGAAAAAGTGACGTTCGGTTATCACGCGGACAAGCCGGTGCTGCAGGACGTGTCGTTCGAGGCGAAACCGGGACAGGTCATCGGCATTTTCGGGATGACGGGCGCGGGCAAGAGTACCTTGCTGGGTTTGATTCCGCGTTTTTACGACCCAACCGCAGGCCGCATTCTGGCCGACGGAAAGGATTTGCGGGAACTGGACCTGGACGCGTTCCGTCGGCAGATCGGGATTGTCTATCAGGAAAGCTTTTTATTTTCAAACACGGTGACGGCGAACATCGCGTTCGGGCATCCGCATGCGACCATGGAACAAATCGAGCGCGCGGCGCGGATTGCATTTGCGCATGAGTTCATCACGGTGCTGCCGCAGGGTTACGAGACGGTGCTGGGTGAATCGGGCGTGGATTTGTCGGGCGGACAACGTCAGCGGCTGGCGCTGGCGCGGGCGTTGTTGCTGCAACCGCCGATTCTGATTCTGGATGACCCGACGGCGTCGGTGGATGCACGGACAGAGAATGAAATTGTGTCGGCGTTGCGCGAGGCGATGGCAGGACGGACCACATTTGTGGTGTCGGGCCGGTTGAGCTTGTTGCGGCGGGCGGATTTGATTTTGGTGCTGGAGGACGGGCGGCTGACGCAATCGGGCACGCACGCGGAGCTGGTGCATCGGCCGGGGCCGTATTACGAGACGGCGCTGCTGCAAATCATGGATCTGGATGAAGTAAGAAGTGAGAAGGTCGAAAGGCGGGAATCAGGTCAGGGTTCGACAGAGTCTCGCCCCACCAAAATAGAAAACACCGAACAATGAACAACGAACGCCCAACTTTGAATGTTAAATCTTTCGTGGTAGGGCCGAGCTGCTGCTCGGCTTGGCTGCGCGGCAGCGCAGCCCTACCAAAGAATGGACCATTCCGGTCATGAGCACACCATCGAACATCAAATCGCAGGCGGACAATACTGCGAAGGGGGACCTTTCGGTGCGGGAAGCGATTACATATTACAATCCGATGGAGGAGCGCGAGGCGGACAAGGCGCCGCTGCAGATGGCACTCATCCGCCGGATTTTCCATTACACAAAGCCCTACGCGGCCAAGCGGAACTGGCTGTTTGTTCTGACCTTCATCCGCGGTCTGCAGTTGCCGGCGCTGGCGTGGCTGATTGGCCGCACCATCACCGGCCCGATTGCGAACCGTGATTTGTCGGGAATTTTCTGGTATGCGGCGGGGTATTTCGCATTGGCCCTGGTCACGGTGGTGAACTTTCATTTCCGCCAGCGGTTCGCGCTCGAACTGGGCGAGGCGGTGGTGCATGACATGCGATCGGATTTGTTCCGCAAGCTGATGACGATGCCGATGTCGTTTTTCAACCAGACCAAGTTCGGCCGCATCATCAGCCGGATGACGTCGGACATTGACAGCGTGCGCGCCGGGGCGCAGGACGTGGCGTTCGTGTTGATGGTGCAGGGGTTGCAGATGACGGCCTCGGCGGCGTTGATGGCGTATTACGATTGGAAGCTGTTTTCACTGATGGTCATCCTCGCGCCTTTCATCTGGGTGGTGAACGAAAATTACCGCCGCGAGATGAGCCGGCGGCTGCGCAAGGTGCAGGAATCTTGGAGCCGGGTCGCCTCCACGCTCGCCGAATCGGTGAGCGGCATCCGGGTAACGCAGGCGTTTGTCCGGCAGGAAATCAATTCGGGGTTCTTCCGCAAATTAATTGATGTCCACGGCGAGAACAACGTGGGCGTGGCGCAGGCGTCGGCGGTGTTCGTGCCCCTGTTGCAGTTGAAGAGCCAGCTTTTCCTCGGCGCGATGGCGCTGCTGGGTGGATATGGCGTGTTGCACTGGCACGGCTGGCTGCACATGGAGGTGGGCGACCTGGTGATGTTCTTTTTCCTGGCCAACCTGTTCTTTGATCCGGTGCAGGCCATCGGCAATCAATTGAATCAGGCGTTCATGGCGATGGCCGGTGCGGAGCGGTTGTTCCGGATGCTGGACCAGAAACCGGAGTGGGTTGACGCGTCCACGGCCAGGCCGTTGCCGTCCATCAGAGGTCGCGTGGAATTCCAGGCGGCGCATTTCGAGTATCAGCGGGGGCGGCCGGTGCTCAGGGACATTTCATTTGTGGCCGAGCCGGGACAGAACGTCGCTTTGGTGGGGCACACCGGCAGTGGCAAGACGACGCTGGTGGGATTGCTGCAAAAATTTTATCTGCCGACGGGCGGGCGCGTGCTGGTGGATGGCACGGACTTGGACACGGTCACCAGTGATTCGTTGCGGTCGCAGATGGGCAGCGTGCAGCAGAACAATTTCCTGTTTTCGGGCACCGTGCTGGACAACATCCGGCTCGCACGGCCGGCGGCGACGGAAGCCGGGGTGCGGGCGACGCTGGCGGCGCTGGACTGCACCGATTTGTTGGACGCGCTGCCGCACGGATTGCACACACAAGTAGCCGAGCGCGGCGCGGCGCTGTCATTTGGCCAGCGGCAACTGGTGTGTTTCGCCCGCGCCATGCTGGTAAATCCGCGCATCGTGGTGCTGGACGAGGCGACCAGTGCGATTGACACGGTCACGGAAGCGCGGCTGCAACGGGCGCTGGAGATTTTGCTGCGCGGACGGACGGCATTCATCGTGGCGCACCGGTTGAGCACCATCCGCAAGGCCGATTTGGTCTTGGTGCTGGATCAGGGACAAATTGTGGAGCGCGGCACGCACGAAAGTTTGCTGCGGCAGGGCGGCGTTTATGCGCGGCTCCACAAGGAATTTGTCAGCAGTTCCAACCGCGATGCGGTTTCACCGGCATCAAATCTCCGGCGCACGGAATGAGTTGCCTTGCGCCGCGAGTGGCGTTTCAATGGGCACGATGATTGCCAAACGAGTCATTCCGTGCCTCGACGTTCACGACGGCCAGGTCACGCGCGGCGTCCATTTCGGCAAGGCCGAGGCGGGCGAACTCCGCAACGTCGGCGACCCGGTGGCATTCGCGCTCCGCTACAACGAGCAGGGCGCGGACGAAATGGTCTTCTTCGACATTACCGCCACCGCGCATGGCCGGGCGACGATGGTGGACGTGATTGAACGCGCCGCCGACCAATGTTTCATGCCGCTCACCGTCGGCGGCGGGCTGCGCAGCGTGGACGACATGTACACGATGCTTCGCGCCGGCGCGGACAAAATCAGCATCAACTCCTCGGCGTTGGCGAATCCGGATCTGATTCGCGCCGGGGCGGAAAAATTCGGCAGCCAATGCATCGTCGTCTCAATTGACGCGAAAAAAGTCGCGCCGGACAAATGGGAAGTCTTCTCGCATGGCGCGCGCAAGCCGACCGGTCTGGACGCTGTGGAATGGGCCAAACGCGCCGTGTCGCTCGGCGCAGGCGAGATTGTCTTGAACAGCATTGACGCCGACGGCACAAAGGCTGGTTTTGATCTGGTCATTACGCGGCGCATCAGTGAATCCGTGGGTGTGCCGGTGGTGGCTAGCGGCGGCGCGGGCAGTTTGGAGCACATGGCCGAAGTGTTGCTCGAAGGCAAGGCGGATGCCGTTCTCGCCGCGAGCATTTTCCATTTCGGCACCTACACCGTCGGCGATGTGAAACGATTTCTAGCGAAGAAAAAAATTCCGGTGAGGTTGTGAATTGAGAATCGGCTTGTCGTCCCCAGCGCCAGAGGCGTCACCGAAAGCAGCCCACGGTGAGACCGTGGGTTTCCTGTCCAAAAGAAATCCAAGCCCCGGCCTGCCTACGTTTGACTTCGTCGCGGCAAGCAGGGGCGGCAGAAAATCACCAACGGAAATTTCTTTCGCCCCATCCGGGGCTTTATTTGTTTGTGCATTGATACCCACGGTTTCACCGTGGGCTGCTTTCGGTCGTCGCTCCGCGACTTCAAATCCGCTTGGCAGTCGCGGTTCATTCTGTTTTATTGGCCGCGCCGAATGAGAAAATTGCCCGCCATCGCCCCGCTCGTTTTTTTTGTCGCGGTTTTCCCGTTCGTTGCCCCGGCCCAGGAGCAGCCGTCTTGGGAAGTGCAGGCGCTTAATCAAATCATCCCCGGTTTGCCCGAAGGCCGGGTGGAATACGACATGGCGTCGGGGTTGGCGCGCGGCACCAACGGCATCTACGTGAAATACGGCAACGCAACGCTCTCGGCGGACAATGCGACGTTGAACCAGCAGACGGGCGAAGTTGAGGCCGACGGCCATGTGCGCATCGAGTCGGGCGACCAAATCTGGGTCGGCGAGCACATCCGCTACAATTTCAAGACGCACCAGATGCGGAGCGAACAATTCCGAACGGGCAAACCGCCGGTGTTCGCCGCCGGCCGGGAATTGGAGGGCAACACCACCAATCGCACCTACAACGCGCGCCATGTTTTTCTCACGACCGACGATGTGAGCGACCCGGCGGTTCGTGTGCGCGCCAGCCGCATAAAAATTGTCCCTGGCAAATACGTCGAGATGTGGAATGCGGTGTTGTTCGTGGATGGCGTGCCGACGTTTTATTTTCCGTATTACCGGCGCAACCTCGGCGAGCGCGCGAACAACTACAATTTTCTCCCCGGCTACCGCAGCGCCTACGGGGCGTATCTGCTGAACACTTACACCTGGTTTCTGGGCAACAAGACGGACGGAAAAATCCATCTGGACTATCGCGAACGCCGCGGCGTTGGGGTGGGGCCGGATTTCAATTTGCAGCTTGGCCGCTGGGGTGACTTCGCGTTCAAGTATTATTACCTCCACGACCAGAGACCCAACACCAGTGAAAGCACAAACAGCTTCGCCAACCTGGGATCAATTCCCGAAAACCGGCAGCGCTTTTATTTTGTCTGGCAGGCGACCCCGTTCACCAATTTGAATGTGAAGGCGCTGGTAAATTACCAGAGCGATCCGCTGGTGTTGCACGACTTTTTTGAGGGTGATTATACCGCAAACCCGCAGCCGAACACATTTACCGAGGTCAACAAATACTGGGAAAACTGGAGTCTTGATGCCGAAACCACGCCGCGCATCAACAATTTCTTTGACCAGGTCGAGCGGCTGCCCGACGTGAGACTCACTGGTTTCCGCCAGCAGGTGTTCGATACGCCAATCTATTACGAGAGCGAAAGTTCGGCGGGTTACTATCGGCAGGTGTTTGCGAACACGAACGAGTTGTTCGCCAATACCAACGGGCCATTCGCTGATTATTCCGCCGCGCGCGCCGACACCTTTCATCAATTACTCCTGCCGTGGAAATTTTTCAACTGGCTGAACGTCACGCCGCGCGTCGGCGGGCGGTTCACGTATTACAGCAAAGAAGGCGGTCCCGGCGGTACGAACGACGAAACCTACCGCAAGGTTTTCAACACCGGCGTCGAAACCTCCTTCAAAGCCTCGCGCTTGTGGGCGGGTGCGACCAATTCACTGTTCGAAATTAACGGCCTGCGCCACATCATCGAGCCGTCGGTGAATTACGTTTTTGTTCCCAATCCGAGCACGCCGCCGCCGCAACTGCCCCAATTTGATTCCGAATTGCCCGGCCTGGAGATTCTTCCGATTCAATATCCGGATTACAACAACATTGATTCGATTGACAGCCAGAACGTCATCCGTTTTGGTCTTCGTAACACGTTGCAAACCAAGCGCGACGGGCAGCTCGACAATTTGCTGGATTGGAACGTGATGCTGGACTGGCGGCTCAAACCCGACACGCGCACCAACGCGCTGCAAAACGGTTTGACCTCAGCCGGCCCGCAAAAAACGTTCAACGACCTTTATTCCGAGCTCGCGTTCCGGCCGCGCTCATGGCTCATGCTGGAATCCCAGATGCGCTACGACATCAACGACAGCTACCTGAACCTGGCGTTTCATCAACTCACCTTCACGCCGAATGAAAGATGGAGTTGGGGCCTCGGCCACTGGTATTTGCGCAGCGGTTTTCTCGGCACCGGCACCGGCGGCAATAATTACATCACCAGCACCTGTTTTTACCGCCTGAACGACAACTGGGGCGTCCGCGCCACCGACAATTTCAACGCGCAGAACGGCCGCATGCAGGAACAATTTTACACTCTCTACCGCGATTTCCGGAGCTGGACAGGCACCCTGACCTTCCGCGTGGTGGACAACGGCACCGGCCCGGAGGATTTCACCGTCGCCTTCAGCTTTTCGCTCAAGGCCAGACCCAAGATGCCCCTCGGCGGCGACGCTGTCAGCCCGTATCACCTCGTTGGGGAATAAAATTCAAAATGGGCCGATGCCGCGAAAGAATTCGTGAATGGGAGTTTTTACTGCCTTTGCAATGCGCAGCAAAGCCTCGATGGATATAATTTTTTCTCCCCGTTCCACTTCCCCAACGTATTTGGGATTTAAATCCACCAATTCTGCCAGTTCCTCCTGAGTGAAACCTGTTTTATTGCGATAAAGCCGAATAGCATCACCAATAAGCTGCCGGTGTCGCAAAATTGGCCTTCGTTTTTTCTTGGGATTCGCCACAACCCGTGAACAGTAGGCGGGCGGGCTATGCCAGTACTAGCGGGTCAACATTCGAACTGAACGGATCCGGGATTGCCGGTGCATTTCTAGATTCCAATCCGACGACGGGACTGATTTATCATAACTTTAACAGCACCGTGCCGGGACGATATGTTTTTCAATTTCACAACGGTGTTCCATTGGGAACGCCGTGACAAAAAGTAATTCAACTGAATAATAAATTATGAAACCGTCTATGACTCTGAAAACCTATATTGCTTTAACCGCCTTGGCGCTTTTGCTCCTTCCACAATTGGCGACAGCCCAAGGCAATCTGGTCGTTAATGGAGGCTTTGATACCAGCGCCAACGATTGGATATTGACCAATGGGGCATACTGGCCGGAGTATGGAAATTCAGGATGGGCCGTCGCATTAGACAAAGAGCCGCCATCGCCTTCCACCGAACCAACGGCCAGCCAAATAATCACCGGTTTGGTTCCGGGGTACAGCTATCTTGTTTCAGGTAATTATGGGGAAGGAAAAGATCGTGGTGGTGGTTCACCATCAGACCCAAGTTTCGGGGTGGCAATTGACGGCATCTTTTTATTTGAAGCCGTTGCTCCAGATAGTGACAACTGGCAAAGTTTCAGCTTTTACTATACCGCGAGTTCTTCCAGCGCGCTTTTGAGTCTGTCGTCGCAAATCAATGGAACCGGAGTTGCCTACTTCATAGACAATATCTCAATGGAAGCTGTTCCCGAGCCAAACAGTCTTTGCTTGATTGGAGTTGGTGGAATTACGGTTCAACATTTGAACTGAACGAATCGGGAGTTCGCGGCTCATTTCTGGATTCTAATCCGACAAACCATACATGACTCTGAAAATCAGTATTGTTTTAATGGTTTTGGCGCTGTCATGCCTTCCACTAGTGGCCATCGCCCAAGGCAACCTAGTCGTTAATGGCACTTTTGAATCTGGTTCAACTGGTTGGACATTGATCAACGGTGCAATTGTGGCTGGTGCCGGCGATCCGGGAATTGCTTGTTTCTTAGTTAGCTCAAATTCGTCGCCGGCCAACGAACCCACAGCCAGCCAGGCAATAGGTGGTTTGTTTGCAGGTACCTCTTATCTCATATCAGGTAATTATGAAGCAGGAAAAGACCGAGGAGGAGCTTCTCCTACCAACGCCAGTTTCGGAGTGGCAATTGATGGTACCTTTTTATTTGAAGCCGTTAGTCAGGGAAACGGCGACTGGCAAAGTTTCAGTTTTTACTACACTGCTGCTTCTTCAAGCGTACTTTTAAGTCTTTCTTCTCAAATCAATGGCACGGGTGTTGAGTATGCAATTGACAATATCTCGATGCAGGCTGTTCCCGAGCCGAACAGTCTTTACTTGATTGGAATTGGTGGAATTATGAGCGCGATGTTTTTCAAGAACCGCAAAAAAGTTCGTTGACAGCAGGAGCAGTTCAACATTCAAACTGAATGGTGGCTTTGCATCGATTTGGTGGACTACTGAGAAAGTGAGGGCAGCGAGATGCTGAACGTCGCGCCTTTTTTGACTTCGCTTTGCGCGGTGATGTCACCGTCGTGTTCGTGGACGATGCGCTGGCAAATGGCCAGCCCCAAACCCGTGCCGTTTTTCTTGGTGGTGAAAAACGGCTCGAACAGGCGCGCCAGATTTTCCGGCGGAATGCCCATGCCGGTGTCTTGAATGTGGATTCGCATGCGCTGTTCGTGTGGTTTCTCCCCGGCGATTTCCGTGCTCACGGTCAGCGTGCCGTTCATCCCCGTGGCTTCGATGGCGTTGAACAACAAATTCATGAACGCCTGCTGCAACTGATATTCGTCTCCGCTGACCGTGTCCGGCGCGGCGGCGTAACGGCGGTTGAGCGAAATCAATTTGCTGCGGACCTGGTGTTCGACGAGCCGCAGTGAATGGTCCAGCAAGTCATGCACGTGCACGGTGGCAAATTCATTTTTGCCCGGCGCGGCGAACCGCAGCATCTGGCTCACCAGCGTATCAATCCGCCGCAACTCGCGCCGGACGGTTTCTGAAAACTCCTGGTCCTCGCCCTTTTGCAGCAACTGACCGACGAAGGTGTTGACGGCGACCAGACTGTTCTTGATTTCATGCGCCATGCCCGCCGAAAGCAATCCGAGGCTGGCCAGCCGGTCGAGCCGCCGCATGCTTTGTTCCGAAATCGGTGTGGAGCCCCATGGACTGGAACCTTTCACGCCGCCGGTTTTTTTGGTCGAATTGTTCGCTGGCATATCACAGCCGATTTTCCCTTGCCTTCGGCAATCTTGAATAAAGAGCGCGGTGATATTAAACCGATAACGCGCCGCGACCAACAAAAAAGTGGATTGAATCGGCTGGCATTTGCGCGTTGGACGACTACGCTGTTTTCGCCGAATGAAAAAAACTTTCGACCGCATCGAATCCGTCATCGCGGACATCCGCGGGGGGAAAATGGTCATCGTCGTGGATGATGAAGACCGCGAGAACGAGGGCGACCTCATCATGGCGGGCCAGCACGTCACGCCCGCTGCCGTCAATTTCATGGCCCGATTCGGGCGCGGGCTGATTTGCGTGCCGGCGACCGCCGGGCGGCTGCAACAACTCGGGATTGACCGCATGGTGCAACAAAACCGCGAGAGTTTTCGCACCGATTTTCAAGTAAGTGTGGACGCCGCGCGCGGCATCACCACCGGCATCAGCGCCGCCGACCGCGCCAAAACCATTCAAATCATGGCGTCGCCGACCGCCGTGCCGGAGGATTTGGTGCAACCCGGCCACGTTTTTCCGTTGCGCGCGCGGCCCGGCGGCGTTTTGCAACGCGCCGGCCACACCGAAGCGGCGGTGGACCTCGCGCAACTCGCCGGGTTGCGGCCTATCGGCGTGCTCTGCGAAATCATGAACGACGACGGCTCGATGGCGCGGCTTCCTGAGTTGCAAAAATTCGGCCGGAAACATCGCTTGAAAATCTGCACCATCGCCGACTTGATCGAATACCGCCGTACGCGCGAAAAACTGATCGAACGCATTGAAACCGTGAAGCTGCCGACCGACTATGGTGATTTTGATCTGGTTTTGTATCACTCGCGCCCGGACGGGCAGCATCATCTGGCGCTCGTCCACGGCGACGTGGCCGGACGCGGGAAAGTTCTCGTGCGCGTCCACAGCGAATGTCTGACCGGCGACGTGTTCGGCTCGCGCCGCTGCGATTGCGGTTCACAACTGCATCAGGCCATGCGGCAGATTGCCGAGGTGGGTCGTGGCGTGATTGTCTATATGCGGCAGGAGGGCAGGGGAATCGGCCTGCCGGCAAAAATCAAGGCCTACAAATTGCAGGAGCAGGGCTACGACACCGTCGAGGCCAACCAGAAACTGGGTTACGACATGGATTTACGCGAATACGGACTCGGGGCGCAAATCCTCGTTGACCTCGGTTTGAAAACCATCCGGCTGCTGACGAATAATCCGAGAAAAGTCGTCGGACTGGAGGGCTACGGATTAAAGATTGTCGAGCAGGTGCCGATTCGCGTGAAACCGAATCCGCACAACGAACGCTATTTGAAAACGAAGCGGGAAAAATTGGGGCATTTGTTATAATTTGCGATTTACGATTTTGGATTTACGTGATTGTTTTCTGACTCGTAAATCGTAAATCTGATATCGTAAATTCCGACGGCCAAGTTGAAACCCGTCAAAGCAAAAACGGCTCGCGCCAACGAGCGGCACATGCGTCGCGCTGCCACATTCAAAAGAGCCTGTCCCGGCAGATCAGATTCACCAGGTTTCCGTTCCCTGGTTTAATGCGTTTGACATTGTCCCAATGCCCGTCATCATGGACAAAAAATGGCATTGAAATTCCAAAAAATGTGGAGTGCTTTTGGAGGGCGGTTAAAATATTATCGCGCGTAACAATTAAAAGTAGCTATGAACACGACATTGACCAAGAAACCGCAAATGATTCTGGCGGGCGCGCTGGCGCTGGCCGGCCTCTGCCTCGGCGGCGTGCTGGCGCACGCCCAACCGCCGGAGAAAAAGGCGCAACCCAAGAAACTCACCGGCGCGGAGTTATACGCCATCAATTGCAATCGCTGCCACCCGGAGCGCTATCCCACCGAGTTCACGTCGGCCCAGTGGAAAACGATCATGCTGCACATGCGGGTGCGGGCCAATCTGCCCGCCGCGCAGGCGAAGATCATTCTGAAGTATCTCCAGGAAGACAGCGGAAATTAAACCACCCTGAAATTTACCCATGAAAATGCGTTCCATCATTTTGAGTGTGGCGGCGGCGGGATGCGCGATGGGCTTGGTCCTGCCCCCGCGCGCGGCGGCGGTGGTCAGCGATGAAGATTTCAATGCCCTGAAAAGTCAGGTGCAACAATTGAACGACCAGGTTCAAGAACTGAAACGTGAGCACCAGCAGGACGGAATCACGCATAACGAGGACCAGATGAAAATCCAGCAACTGCAACAGCAGTTGGGAGAAACGCAGGTGCTGGCCACCAATGCCGCCCAGAAGGCCGAGGCCGCGGCCAAGATTCAGCCGGTGTATCCGGTTCCCAGCGGCGCCATGAGCGCGTTGCACAATTTTACAATGGTCGGCGATGCCGAGGTTCAATTCGGCAAAACGGAGGGCTCGCACAGCGGCTTTATGCTGGCGGATTTTGCACCCATCTTCCTGTATCGCGCGGGCGACAATATTTTGTTCGAGGCGGGGTTCGATGTGACGCTGCAAAATTCGGCGGTGCCGCTATCAGACGGCAGCACGGGCAATGGCGATGCCGGAACTTCGGTGAGCCTGAGTTTCGCCCAGTTGGATTATCTCTACAACGATTACGTGACCCTGGTGGCCGGTTATATGGTGCTGCCGCTCGGCACCTATTCCGAGCGGGCGGCGGGATGGCTCAACAAGATACCGGATGATCCATTGGCGGTTGATTTCCTGCCCGGAGCGGGCGCAGGCGCGCAGCTCCGTGGCTCCATACCGGTGGGCGATTCCGGACAGATGGTGACTTATTCGGTTTATGGCGCCAACGGGCCGTCGTCGGTTGACGGCACCGGGAAAGCCACCACCACTGATGCCAGCGGCAATACGATACCGAATATAAGTCTCAACGGAAACATAGGTGTCAATGCCGACGGCAGTTCCGGCAGCTTGAACGGCGATCCCAGCGGCGGCGGCCGCATCGGATGGTTTTATCCATGGAAGCCACATTACGACGTTGAACTGGGCATTTCGGGACAGGCTGGCCCTTGGGACAATGCCGGCCAATATCTCTGGTCAGCGGCAGTGCTGGACGCGGCGTTGCATATCAGTCCCTACTTTGAGGCCAAAGGCGAATATATCAACACCTGGCAGGAGACCAGCGACGCTGGCACCCTCCGGGCGCGGGGTTGGTGGGCCCAAGTCGCCTACAAGCTGGCCGGTTTGAATTTGGACTACCCGGTCGTGAACGATCTCGAATTGGTCGGACGCTATGACGGAGTAAACGACGGTGTGGGAACGAAAACCGACCGATACACCATGGGCTATGTGTATTATCTCACGAGCACGTTGTTGTTCGAGGGCGATTACGAGTTTCTGCACAGCCGGGGGCCCAATGCACTGCCGTCCAATCAGTTTATACTCCAGCTTTCCTACGGATTCTAAATGTCAAAAGCGCTTGATTAAATGAATGCCAAATATCCCATGCTTCTGCTCGGTGCGGCCGCGTTTGCCCTGTTTGGGGCAGGCGTGATGCTGGCCGACGACCAACAACTTGACGCCGAAACCAAGGCGCGCATTGATAAATATGAACAAGGCCCGGCCACCATTGATGTCTCCAAATATCCGCAAGGCATTCAGGACAATTACGAGGTGTTCAGCCAGAAATGCTCGCAATGCCACAAGTTGAGCCGCCCCATCAACAGCGATTACGCCGCGCCCGACGAATGGTCGCGCTACGTGAAGCGGATGATGCACAAGCCCGGTTCCGGCATTGACAGCACTGATGGCAAGAAAATTTATGAATTCCTCGTCTATGATTCCAGCGTCCGCAAAAAGGCGATGCTCGATAACAAGCTCGCCAAGCTGAGCGCCGACGACAAGGCCGCCGCCGAAGCCAGGATCAAGGAAGTTCACGACAAATACGACAAACAATAATTCGCCTCGCAACGGGACTCTGCCATGATTAAAAATCAGCAGCAGCGGTTACGCTGATTCATGAGCGACGAATTAAATTGTTGTCAAAAACCCGATGCCGAGCCGACGGCCTCGCGTGCGCCCGTGCCGGTTTGGATCATTGTCCTGACACTCGTGCTGTTGTTCCTCGGCGCGGTGTATTTCGACCATCACGGCGGCTGGTTCGACAAACAGGTCTATGCGCCTTACGCCACCGCCGAAGAGCTGGCGTTTTATCAGCCCAAATCCGGCGCCGCCGCGATGGCCGCGCACGGGAAGGTGGTTTACGAAACCGTTTGCGGTTTGTGTCATGGCAACGATGGTCTCGGCAAACCCAACCAGGCCCCGCCGCTGGCCGGCTCCGAGTGGGTCGCCAAAGACGCCGCGTCACTTGCGCGCGTTCCATTGGCGGGACTCAACGGGGCAATCCAGGTTGGAGGCCACGAATGGAACCTTGCCATGGCGCCCATGGGCGCGGGATTGTCCGACGCCGATCTCGCCGCGGTGTTGAGTTACGTCCGCACCTCGTGGGGCAACAACAGTGGTGCGGTTTCCGCCGACGAAATGAAAGCTGCGCGTGCAGCCATCAGCGGCAATGCCCCGTCGGCGGAGGCATTGGCCAAAATGACGCCGGTCGAGCGTGGCCATGCGGTTTTTCAAAAATACGGTTGTTTCCAATGTCACGGCCAGGATGGCAAAGGCGGCGTGTCCAATTTCAACGCCAAGACGGCCGAACAGGTTCCCAGCCTGATTTACGTGGCCGATGGTTACACCAAGGCTGAATTGATCGCTTTCATCAGCCGGGGTGAGCGCAATATTCCCCGGAAGAACCCGGCTGGTCCCGAGCCACCCCACTTCATGCCTAAATGGGGACCCATCATCAGCACCAACGAACTTAATGATTTGGCTGACTTTCTCTTCAGCCTGAAACCCCAGGGAGAAAACCTGGGCTTTTAGCCGACGTGCTCCGGGGTTTGAAGGTCAGCGTCAGGCCTTGCCGTTGTCCCATCGCGGCGTTGACAGCAGACCAAAAATAGTCCATTTTTAGACCATGAAAGTTTTAAGCGTCAGCAACGCTAAATCAAGACTTGGCCGCGTAATTGATCGGGTGATCAAGACCCGCGAGCCGATTGTCATTCCGCGCGGCGAAAATCACGTGATGATTGCGCCATATCATTTGCCCACGCCGGATGAAATGGAGCTGGCACGCATCGGCAGAGAAATGGACAAAAGCGGCGTGTCAGTTGAAGAAGACGAAGAATCGCTGAAAGCCATTCAAGACGTAATCCGCAAATACCGGGCTGAAAAGCGCCAGCGGAAATGATTGTCGTCATTGACACAAACGTTTTCATTTCCGCCGCCGGATCGCGCGCCGGACTTTCATGGCGGAGCTTCGTTCGGCTGGCGCAGCGGCGTTTTAAACTCGCGGTCACCAAGGCAATTCTGGCGGAATACGAGGACACTGCGGAACGACTCGCGCGTGAGCCGGGAAAATTCCATGGCATGAATTGGCGTCCGTTATTTCATTGGGTTCACGCCCAGGCGGTTTATTTTGAGCCGAAGCCTTTGGGTAAGCAACGCAGCCGCGATGCCAGCGATGATATTTTTCTCGCGTGCGCGCTGGCAAGCGGCGCAAAAATCATTGTGTCGCACGACGCGGATTTGCTGAAATTGGGAAAGCCGTTTGGCGTCGAAATTTTGAAACCGGCGATTTTCGTCGCGCGCTTCAAATAAATTCCAGTAATCTGCGGTTGAGAAAGCCATGTTGCGCAAAAATCCAGAACTGAAAACGGGAACGGGCAGCGGCTCATTTGCCATTGTCGCGTCGCGTTACAACGCGCGTTACGTGGACTCGATGTTGCGCGCGGCCAAGGCGGAGTTATGGCGCGCCGACGTTTCAAGGATCCAAATCGTTCGCGTGCCGGGCGCGTATGAAATTCCCATCGCGGCCAAAAGTCTGGCGCGTCGCTCAACCCTCAGCTCTTCATTCTCGGCGATTATTTGTCTCGGCGTGATCCTGCGCGGCGAAACGGTCCACGCCGCGCACATCGGCGAGGCCGTGAGCCGCGCGCTCATGGAAATCCAGCTCGCCCACGAAATTCCCATCATTCACGAGGTGCTGCTTTTGGAAAACGAGGCGCAGGCGCGCGTTCGCTGCCTGAATGCCAAACACAATCGCGGCACGGAGGCGGCGCAGGCCGCGCTGGCGATGGCGCGGGTGATGAAAAACCTGAACAGCGAAAGCGCATTGTGAACTTCAAGCGATGCCGTATTTGGCAATTTTGATGGTCGTCGCGTTCGCGGTTTTCTTTTACCGCGCAGCGAAAATCGAAAACGAATCCGGTCTGTTATGGTGCGGCTTGTCCGTTGTGATTTCCATCGCAACCTTGTTCTTCTTTGGTTGGGGCTGGCTCGGGACCGTGCTCGGCCAGGCCGGACTTTTTGCGGGCATCACCCTTTTCCGGATGACGCGGAAGCCGTGAGGCATTCACAAGCAGCGACGCTTGAGACCTCCGCAAAAAATGGAGCGCGGACAGCTTTGTCCGCGAATCCAGGCGGCGCAGACCGTGTTGGCGATGGCGCGGGTGATGAAAAGTTTGCAGGGCTGACACTGGAATCAGAAGGGCGTTTGTTCGGCAATGCCTTTTACGTGCCCCAGCCGCGTGGCGAAGCTTTACGCGACCCGCCGCGTGAGGGTGAAACCCTTTTACGCGGCGCGGTTTTGCGATTGCCTAAAACCGTGTCGGGATTACGATGCCCTGTAAATTCTCATGGCTGATAATCCAATATGTCTTCCGACCTGACATTCATCACGAACGAACCTGGCACAAACCTCCGTGACCGCTTTGGGGTCTTGCTTGGTGTCAACACCCGGTATTTTGATTGTTTGGTCGGATATTTTTCCATCAGCGGTTTTTACAAGCTTTACCCGGCCTTGGAAAAGGTTGAGAAAATTCGCATTCTGGTTGGCCTTCAGACCGACCGCACGGTCTACGAACTCCTCCAACGAGCAAAGGAGCCGGGTGAGCTGCAGCGGCAAACTAGCGAGGAATTGGAGGCAATGTTACCGTCCATTCTGGACCGCGCGTTTCGAGGTGAACTATGAACCGCTGCCGCTCTGAAGCGTCCCGCCATTGCGGGACCGAGACCTCCGTAAATAACACGGGGCGGGCCGCCGCCGAGTTGGATGCCTTGCTCCCCGCCATCCTCCCATCTGAATTTGCACCGGGTTAACGCCCAATCCGGCATGAAAGGCTGAAGGCTGAATCTGAAAAGACCTTTAGCATTTAGCCTCGCCACCGTGAGCATTACACCATGCCCTTCACCGTAACGCAGCAACTGGGAAGACTCCCAACTTTCCCCGAACTTCAAGAGTTGGCCAGACAGCATGAAGTCCAGATCAACGGCAACGAACTGGCCGGAGACTTCTGTCATCCCGACCAGGAGCATCCCAAGGTAAAAGGGAATTATACCTTTGAGCAGAACGGCGACATCCGTGGCGATTTTACCGGCCACGTAATCGGGAAACTAACCGGGACATTCGTATTTACGACTGGCAAAGCCGAGATCACAATTACCGAAAAGCCATTCCTGCTTCCCGAGGCGGTTTTGAAATCGAAGCTGTCAGAGGGGCTGAAAGAGTTCTGCGCCAAATTTCCGCCTTTGACTCGCGCTTGACGTTATAACATTTGTTGTTACATTGGTTTCATGGTTCTGGAATTGAAACTTCGCAAGGTCGGCAACTCGGTTGGTCTCGTTTTGCCCAAACAGGCGCTCGCTCATCTCAAGGTGGGCGAAGGCGACACGGTTTGCCTGACGGACGCCACTGAAGGCAGCGTGCGGATGACCGCCAATCCCGAAGTCTCCCGGCAAATGGAAGTGGTCAAGGATGTCATGCACCGCTATCGCCACACGCTCCGCGAACTGGCGAAATGAAACTGCCGGTCTGGGTTTTGCGCGAGACGGTGCTCACGTTGCATGAGCAATCGCTGGCGGAGTTCGGCGGTGCGGCGGGCATCCGCGATGAGAGCTTGCTCGACTCGGCATTGGCCAAACCGGAAAATCTTTTCGCCTGCGGCAAACCGACCCTTTTCGAACTCGCCGCCAGCCACGGTTTCGGCCTGGTAAAAAATCATCCGTTCGTTGACGGCAACAAACGCGTTGGTTTCATCGTAGCGGTCGTTTTTCTTGAGCTTAACGGTCATCGCTTGCAAGCGACCGAGGCCGAGGCCGCCGTGCGCACGCTCGCGCTTGCCGCTGGTGATATGTCCGAGGCGGATTTCGCCGCATGGTTGAAGGCAAACTCGCGCCGGGCTTGAAAGGCAAATTATGAAATTGCACGTGGACAAGGAAGCCGGCGCGCTTCACCTGCGGCTGGATGATTCCAAGATCATCGAGTCGGAGGAGATTGCGCCGGGCGTCGTTGTGGATTACAACCGCAAGAATGCGGTCGTCGGCGTGGAAGTGCTTCATCTTTCCCGACGCACACCAAAGTCAAAGGCGCGGAAGTATCCTTCCCCTGACACCACTGCCGCGCTGGCGATGCATGACAAACCGGCGAAGAAATACGGCTCTTAAACACTTTTGTCCGCGCCATCAACGAGCACATCCAGAACATTTTTGAGGAACGCGAGTTGTCGCCGGATTCAGTTATCGGGAATTCCGGATAACTGCTGCGGACGGCAAATCTTACGAAACGCAGCACTACAACCTCGATGTCATCATCAGCGAACAGACCAAGTCAGCCCAAGCCGCCGAGTTCGGTCACGGGCAGCGGCAATGACGGCGGATTTCATCCGGCACGAAAAAACCACGCAAGTGGGCTGATTTGAATGCCGGCGATTAGCCGCCGTCAAACAAAGGAGGAAAACGATGAGCGCTTGTGAAATTTTTCACACGGGGCTTGCTGTTGATTAGCATGGATGATAAACTCCATCCGTTTTAATGAATTGTCGAAAAATGAAAGACGCAAAAGTTTCTTCGGTTTTTTTATTGATCGCGCTGCTGGCCGTTGCGCCGGCCGCACGCGCGGCAGACATTGTTGGCGCCATCACCCTCAAAGGCACGCCGCCGGCGGAAATTCCCATCGCGCCGCTCATGGACAATCCGGATTGTGCGGCGATGCACAAAACCACGCCCACGACGCATTTCTATGTCGTCGGGCCGAAGGGTGAACTGGCCGACGTGGTGGTTTCGCTGAAGGGTGTCACCGGCAAATCCACCGGCGCAAGCGCGCCGCCCGTTGTGCTCGACCAAAAGGGCTGTTTGTATGTGCCCCAAATCCTGGCGATCCAGACCGGCCAAAAACTGGTGGTCAAAAATTCCGACAACTGCATCCACAATGTCCATTGCACGCCCACCGTGCCTGGCAACGAGGAGCACAACGACGCGCAGATGGCCGGCGGGGCGGATTTGACCTACACGTTTTCGAAGCCGGAGATGTTTTTGAGATTCAAATGCGACGTGCATCCGTGGATGTTCGCGTGGGTGAGTGTCATTGACAGTCCTTACTATTGCCTCAGCGACCAGGACGGCAGATTCGTCATCAAAAATGTGCCGCCCGGCAAATACACCATGGAGGCCGACCACCGCAAACTCGGTTCACAAACGCAGGACGTGGAAGTCAAGGACAGCGACGTGACGGTGAATTTCACTTTTGAAGTCAAATAATTGTAGCGTCGGCGCTGCGCGCCGACATCGAGCCGCAGGCTCGACGCTGCAAAATTTTTATATGAACGCCAATGCGCAAAATTACAATCCGTGGCTGCACCGGTTTATCGTGGTGACCGCCGCCGCCACGTTTTTGCTGCTCGGCTCGGGCGGCATGGTTACCAGCCACGAAGCCGGCATGTCCGTGCCGGACTGGCCGAACACCTACGGTTACAACCTGTTTTTGTTTCCGGTTTCAAAATGGATGGGCGGCATTTTTTACGAGCACACGCACCGCCTGCTTGCTTCGGGCATCGGCCTTTTGACGACGATGCTCGTGGTCTGGCTCTGGTTCAAGGATTCGCGTAAATGGATGCGCTGGCTCGGTGTGCTCGCGTTTGTGCTGGTTGCGCTGCAAGGCGTGCTCGGCGGCCTGCGCGTGACGCTGCACATGAACAAGCTCGGCATCGTTCACGGCGCGCTCGCGCAATTGTTCTTTGTTTTGATTTGTGCGCTGGCGCTGTTCACCAGCCGTTGGTGGCAGAATGGTGGTAGGGACGCGCTGCCGCGCGTCCCAAATTTCAAGAACGAGGCCGCGCAACAACGCGGCCCTACCGAAACAAATCTCCGGTGGCTGGTTCTCTTCACGACTTTGCTGATTTTCGGACAACTGATTCTTGGCGCGACGATGCGGCATCAGCACGCCGGTCTGGCGATTCCCGATTTTCCGCTCGCGTACGGAAAAATCTGGCCGGACACGAGTGCTGCCGCCGTTACGCGCTACAATGCTGACCGCCTCGAAGTCATTTCCGAAAATCCGATCACGACCGGGCAGATCGTTCTGCAAATGGCGCATCGGATTGTTGCGCTCGTAATTTTCGTGGGCGTCGCGGCATGCGCGCAGCAGGCATGGCGGCGGCTTGGCAAAAAGGACCCTTTGACACGGTTGGCGGTGTTTTGGCTGGCGCTGATTGTGGCGCAAATCATCCTCGGCGCGGCGACGATTTGGTCGAACAAGGCTGCTGACGTGGCGACGGCGCACGTGCTGGTCGGCGCGCTTTCGCTCGTGACCGGCGCGTTGTGGTGTGCCGCGGCTTACCATCGTTTGGAACCGCTGTCCCGCATTGAACCCGCCGGCACAATCTCCGGCGCGTTTGGCGCGCACCCGGCCCTGGCGGCAAATAAATGAAATGAAGGAAATCTCGGCTGGAATTTTAAGCGCGACCCCGGTCGTGGAAAAAAGCGGGACGGCGGTCATTGCCGATTTGGTCAAAGCGCGGCTGACGACACTCGTGCTGCTGACGACGCTCGTCGGTTTTTACCTCGGCTGGCGCGGCGCGATGGATTTCGCGTTGATGTTTCACGTGCTGGGCGCCACGGCGCTGGTCGCGTCCGGCGCGGCCGCGTTGAACCAGTTGCTCGAGCGCGAATACGACGCGAAGATGCGCCGCACGCAGGACCGTCCGCTGCCGTCTGGCCGATTGCAGCCCGCGACGGTGATGCTTTTTGGCGGCACGTGCGCGACAGCAGGTCTGATTTATCTCGCGCTGGCGGTGAACCTGCTCACGAGTGTCATCGGCGCGGTCACGCTGGTCAGCTACCTGTTCATCTACACGCCGCTGAAGCGCGTGACGTGGCTGAACACGAACATCGGCGCGGTGCCCGGCGCGTTGCCGGCGTTGATGGGTTGGACGGCGGCGCGCGGTGAACTGAGCGGCGAAGGCTGGGCGTTATTCGCGATTGTGGCGTTCTGGCAAATTCCCCATTTCATGGCCATCGCGTGGATTTACCGGGACGAATACGCGCGCGCCGGTTTCAAAATGCTGCCGGTGGTCGAACCGGCCGGCCGTCGCACGGGAGAACAATCCGTGGGTCATACACTGGCGTTGCTGGCGATCAGTCTGTCGCCGTTTGTTTTCAAACTCGCCGGGCCGGTTTATCTCGCCGGCGCGCTGGCGTTGGGCACGGGTTATTTGTGGTGCGCGATCCAATTTTCGCGGCAGCTCACGCTGGCGCGCGCGCGGCTGTTGTTTTTGGCGTCCATCCTTTATCTGCCATTGCTGCTGGGGTTGATGGTTTGGGACAAGGTGAAGTGAAAAATGCAAGAAACGACCGTTCACACCTTCCCTTCGTATCCCGAGCACGGGGCGCAGCACGAGCACGCCGGGGACCACGCCCATCACGACCCCGGCTTCTGGCGCACCTATATTTTTTCCACCGACCACAAAATCATCGGCATTCAATACGGGTTCACGGCGTTGTGTTTCATGCTGTTTGGATTTTTCCTGATGCTGCTGATGCGCTGGCAGATTGCGCATCCGGGCGCACCGGTGCCGTTCATCGGCCCGTTGCTGGAAAAAGTCCTGGGGCCGACGATGGCGGGCAACGGCGCGATTTCACCTGACCTTTACAACTCGTTCGGCGCGATGCATGGAACGATCATGATTTTCCTCGCCGTGGTGCCACTGGCGTTCGCGGCGTTCGGCAATTACGTCGTGCCGCTGATGATTGGCGCGCCGGACATGGCGTTTCCGCGGGTGAACATGGCGAGCTATCAGGCTTATGTGCTGGGCGGTATTGTGATGCTGGTGAGCTTTTTCATTCCCGGCGGCGCGGCGCAGGCGGGCTGGACTTCGTATTCGCCGCTGGCGACCTCGATTCCGACGCATGGCCAGGCGTTCTGGCTCGTTGGCATGGTTTTGCTCATCACATCATCACTGCTGGGGGCGGTGAATTTCATTGCTACTATCATACAACTGCGCACGCCGGGCATGACATGGATGCGGCTGCCGTTTTTCGTCTGGGCGCAATTCGTGACGGCGTTCCTGCTGCTCCTCGCCTTCCCGCCGCTGGAAGCCGCGGGCATCATGCAGTTGATGGACAACCTTGCCCACACGAGTTTCTTTTTGCCGACGGGACTGGCGATGGGAGGGCATTTGGCGCACGTCAGCGGCGGCGGCAGCCCGTTGTTGTGGCAGCATTTGTTCTGGTTCCTCGGCCACCCGGAAGTTTACGTTTTGATTTTGCCGGCGATGGGCATCGTCTGCGAAATCCTCGCCAACAACACGCGCAAGCCGATCTGGGGCTACAAATCGCTGGTGTATTCGGTGTTGGCGATCGGTTTCCTGTCGTTCATCGTCTGGGCGCACCATATGTATCTCACGGGCATGGGCACCAAGATAGCGACGTTCTTTCAGGCAACGACGATGATTATTTCGATTCCGTCGGTGATTATTTTGACGTGCCTGTTAATTTCGTTATGGGGTGGTTCGATCCGGTTCAACACGCCGATGTTGTTCGCGCTCGGATTTCTGCCGATGTTCGGCATTGGCGGCCTGACGGGCCTGCCGTTGGGACTGGCGCCGGCGGACATTTACCTGCACGACACTTATTACGTCATCGCGCATTTCCACTACGTCGTTGCGCCGGGAACGATTTTCGCGTTGTTCGCGGGCATTTATTATTGGTTCCCCAAAATGACGGGGCGGATGATGAATGAATTTTGGGGGCGCGTGCATTTCTGGGGTTCATTTGTTTTCATGAACGTCGTCTTCCTGCCGATGTTTGCGCAAGGCATGGAAGGAATGTTGCGGCGCATGGCCGACGGCGGCGTGAACTACTCTGCCGCGCGCGTGCCGGGTGCGCTGGCCACGTTGCCGAATTCGATCATGGCCCTGCACACTTGGATTCTGTGGGGCGCGATGGCGCTGGGACTGGCGCAAATTCCGTTCATCATCAATTTGTTCTGGAGCATCAAACACGGCGAAAAGGTGGAAAGCGACAATCCGTGGCATTCCACGACCCTCGAATGGCAGACGCCCACGCCGCCGCCGCACGGCAATTTCGCCACGCCACCGCGAACCTGCCGCGGCCCCTATGAATACAGCGTGCCCGGCCACGCTACGGATTTCATTCCGCAAAACGAACCGGATGTTCCCGTGACCGCGCCAAAAATTTCACCCGCGCCAGCCGGGCATTAAACTTTTTTCATGGAAATACCCTACGTTGTTCAACCACGGCCCGACACCGGCGTTTACAACGCCAAGATTGGCATCTGGCTGTTTCTGGCGTCCGAGGTGATGCTGTTCGGCGCGTTGTTTTCCGCCTACGTGCTGCTGCGCGTGGGCGCTGTGCCGGGCGAATGGCCGCACGGCTGGCTGAATGTCACCCTCGGCACCATCAACACACTGGTCCTCGCGCTTTCGGCCATCACGACGCTGCTCGCGTGGGTCGCGTGTAAAACCAGGCAGTTTGCCAAATTCAAATTTTTTCACACCTGCACACTGCTGCTGGCGCTGACGTTTTTGTGCATCAAGGGTTACGAATATCACGACAAATGGATTCACTACGAAATTCAACTGACCGACGGTCGCATCGCCGACGGCCACATGCGGGAGAACAATCCGAAGGCGGATTACGTCGTGATGGAAGGCCGTTACGTGGTGGATGAAAAGGATTTGTATGACCTGCGCGCACAGAAGGACATCAAGACCGGGGAAATCAAGATTGCGCGCTCGCAAATCAAGGAAATGGAGAACTACGGTCCATGGCACAACACGTATCTGGCGCTCTACTTCACGCTCACGGGGTTGCACGCGCTGCACATCTTGGGCGGCAGCATCGTCATCGGCTATCTTTGGGGGCCGGGCCGGCGGATGTGGAAGACGGATCCCGAACACTTCACCAACCGCATCGAGATTTCCGGTCTGTTCTGGCACTTTGTGGATTTGGTCTGGATTTTTTTGTTTCCTGTCTTATACTTGATGTAACTTGAATTTATGAGCGAATCGCATACAACGGATTTCAACAGTTATCTCCGGCGCTGTCTCTACGTGTTCGTTGCCGTGCTGTGCACGACGGCGCTGATGATTTGCGCCTCCTACCTGTCGCACTACCGTTGGGCGGTGAAGGTGGCGCTCATTCTGGCTGTCGCGTGTGTGAACGCCTTCATTGTTGCCGGATTTCTCATGCACCTGCTTTCCGAGAAAAAGATGATTTACCTGCTGCTCGGCTTCACCGCCTTCTTTTTTGCCGGGCTGATGGGGCTGACGATTTATGCGATGCACGACATGCCGGCGGGCACGTCGTTCCACTGATATGTCACTCAAAGCCGTCCATCTCATTTTCGTGAGCCTGCTGACCGCGCTGGCGTTTTGCTGCGCGGCGTGGGCGTTCACCACCGGCAATCCGGTCTTCGGCGCGGGTGGCATCGCCGCCGGGATTCTGGTCATCATCTATGGGATTTATTTTTTGAAGAAACTTAAAAACGTGAGTTACCTATGAAATCACTTCGCAAACTTTTAATCACCGCGGCGCTCGCGGGTTTCGCGCCATCACCGCTGTTCGCCTGCGCGGCGTGCTACGGCAAATCCGATTCCGCGCTGGCCAGCGGCATGAACTGGGGCATTTTCACGCTGCTCGGCGTGGTGCTGACGGTGCTGACGTGCATCGCGCTTTTCTTTGTCCACATCGTTCGCAAGGAAGAGGCATCCTCCAACCCGCCGCCGGCCGACCGGCCTGCTGATTTATGACGCAATGGTTTGCTGAAAAAGTCCTCCGTCTGCCCGAACTGGCCTCCCAAAACGGCGTGGCCGTGGACACGTTGATGGTCTATGTCCATTGGCTGATGTTCGCGCTGTTCATCGGCTGGATCATTTATTTTTTCTACGCACTTAACCGGTTCCGCCAGTCGCGAAATCCGAAGGCCGATTACGTGGGTGTCAAAAATCACGCCTCGAATTATCTCGAACTCACCGTGGCCGCCATCGAAGCGGTGCTGTTGATCGTCATTGCCGTGCCGCTTTGGGCAAAAAATGTGGATCAATTTCCGCCCACCAGCGAATCCACCGTCGTTCAGGTCGTCGCGCAACAGTTTGCGTGGAACGTGCGTTACGCCGGGCCGGATGGAGTTTTTGGCAGACAAGACATGAAATTTGTCACGGCGGACAACGTGTTTGGCGTTGACCCGGCCGACCCGCACGGCAAGGACGACATCCAAACGCTGAATGAAATTCATGTCGTTGTCAACAAGCCGGTCATCATCTATCTCAGCTCGAAGGACGTGATTCACTCGCTGAAAATCATCGCCATGCGCGTCTGTCAGGACGCAATTCCGGGGTTGCGCATTCCGGTCTGGTTCACGCCCACGAAAATCGGCCGTTACCAGATCAATTGCGCCCAGCTTTGTGGCAACGGCCATTCGGCCATGTCGGGCGGCTATCTGATTGTCGAAAGCCAGGCGGCTTTCGACCAGTGGCTCAAATCCAAGAGCGGCGCGGCCACCAGCTTTGAATAAATTTGACGCGCCGGTGTGCGCGTGACCAAATTGCGCCGGGCATGGACGAAATTTCTCAACGGCTCCCGCGGACGCTTTGGATCGGCATAGTGCTGTTTCTTGCCTTGCTGTGCGTTGCGTATGTGTTGTCGCTGTCGGAACTGAGCAACACGCGCCACCGCCCTTTGCCCGTGCTCGGCCACGTCGCCGATTTCACGCTCACCAATCAGGATGGCCAGGTCACTACGCTCGCCGATTTGACCAATCACGTCTGGGTCGCCGACATCATCTTCACCCGTTGCGCCGGGCCGTGCCCGATCATGACGGCGCAGATGAAATCGCTGCAGGACGCGCTGCCGCCGGCAAGCCGGGCGAAACTGGTGACGCTCACCACCGATCCCGATTACGACGCGCCGCCGGTGATGAAAAAGTGCGGTGAGCGTTTCGGCGCGAACTTCAACCGCTGGATATTTTTGACGGGCACCAAAGCGGAGATCGCCGCCTTGGCGAGCGGCAGCCTCAAACTCAGCGCGGTCCCGGTGAAACATGAAGACCAAAAAAATCCCGCCGATTTGTTCATCCACACCACGATTTTTGTCGCCGTGGACAAACACGCGCGCCTGCGTGGCATCTTCGAAACCGGAGGCGAGGGCATCGAATGGACCAATGTCCAGCCGCGCATTATCGCCACGGTGCGCCAACTCGAACGCGAGCGATGAACGTTCACGATCTGCCCGCCGTCAACGCCTCGCTCAACGGCCTGAGCGCAACTTTCCTGACAACCGGTTACATTTTCATCCGCCGAAGAAATAAAATCGCGCACCGCAACTGCATGATAGCGGCGTTCGTCACCTCAATTCTTTTTTTGACTTGTTACGTCATTTACCACGGTTACCGGGTATGGGTGTTGCACATCGGGCCAACGCGATTTTTAGAACCAAAATGGTTTCAGCCGATTTACTTGGTGATTCTCGGAACGCACACAATTCTAGCCGTTGTCATTGTGCCAATGATTTTGGTGACGCTGAACCGCGCGCGATTACAGCGTTTCGAGCTTCACAAAAAAATTGCCCGCTGGACGTGGCCGTTGTGGATGTATGTTTCCGTGACCGGTGTGGTGGTTTATTGGCTGCTTTACATAAAATTTCCGCAAAAGTAGAAACGCATGTCATCTGTTGCCAGCGTCACGATTCACCGCAGCCAATTTCCCGATGTGGTTCGCCGTGATTTGCTGGAGTCGCTCCGCACCCGGCGGGTGAACCACAAATTTCATTACGACAGCATCAAGCAAACGCAAAAATGGCTGGCGCTGCACCAGGCCTATTCGCCCGTGCGCAAGGACGTGGATTGCCAGGCGGTGTATGAACAGGGTTTCATGGCCGCCGCCGCCAGGATCAAATCGCAGCGCATTCACGTCATTGGCCTCGGTTGCGGAGGCGGACAAAAGGATACGCGCCTGCTGAAGCTGCTGAAAGCCCACGGCAAGGAAGTTTTCTACACGCCGTGCGATGTCAGTCTGGCAATGGTTTTGACCGCCCGCCAGACTGCACTGGCCGTCGTGCCGGAGAAAAATTGTTTCCCGTTCGTTTGCGATTTGGCGACGGCGGATGATTTGCCTGTTGTTTTGGAAGAGGTAGGGCTGCGCTGCTGCGCGGCCGCGGACGACCAGCAGGTCGTCCCTGCCAATTCCGCCCGTCTTATTACGTTTTTCGGCATGATTCCGAATTTTGAGCCGAAGCAAATTTTGCTGGAACTGGCGTCGCTTGTTCGTCCAAAGGATTTTCTGCTGTTCAGCGCGAATCTGGCGCCGGGCAAAAATTATGCCGCCGGAATGAAAAAAGTTTTGGCACAATACGATAATCCGCTGACGCGCGACTGGCTGATGACGTTCCCGCTTGACCTCGGCATCGGGCACAGCGACGGCAAGTTGCGCTTCAAAATCGAAACTGATTCAGCCAGCAGCCTGAAACGCATTATGGCCAAGTTTCATTTTACTCGCCCGTGCCGGATCGAAGTTGAAAAGGAAACGTTTGCTTTTCGCGCCGGCGAAGCCATCCGGCTTTTCTTTTCGTATCGTTACACACCGGAACGTGTTCGCAAGGTTCTTACCCGACACGGTCTGGAAGTTTGCGGGCAATGGATAACCGAGTCGGAGGAGGAAGGGGTCTTCCTTTGCCGCAACTCGGAGGGGCGAGCTCTGCGAGTCCCTGATTAAATCAAGGCGTCGTGGAACTCCGCCCCCGATTTCGGCCGGTTAAAAAACCTTCATCGTCTCCAGCACGGCTTTGATACGCGGGACTTCGTGGGTGCGGAACAAGTCGGTTTTGCCCAACGCGGCCAGCACAGCAAAAAACAGCTCGGCGCAGCGGACTTCGTCGTGGAAAAATTCAAAGGCGTGGGGCAGGGCGTGGCAAATTGGGAAACCGAGCGTCCGCAGCCGGAACGTGTTCAGGAAAATATTCATTTGATGCCACACGCGCACCGCGCTGTCCTGCAGGTTGCGGTAGTAAAAACCGAGGCCGGGATCGAGGATGATTTTTCCCACGCCGTGGCGCTGCGCAATTTCGATCTGCCTCGCAAAATACTCGCGCATCATTTCAATCGGATCGGCGCTCAAATCAAAATCGCGGACTTCCCGGACGTTTTTGCCCTGCACGTAACAAATAATCACTGCGGCATCGTGATCTGCGACCATGCGGAATAATTCGTCATTACGGTCGGTGCCGGTGAGATTCAAAATGTTCGCGCCGGCTCCCAAACAGGCGCGCGTGACGGCGGGTTGATACGTCTCGACGGAGACCAAAATGTTCGCGGCGCGCAGTTCCTTGATGACTGGTAGCATCTTGGAATTTTGCGCCGGGTCATCCGCTCGCGCGGCGTGGGCGAGGGTGGATTCCGCGCCCACATCCACAATGTCCGCGCCTTGTGCGGTCAAAACCCGGCCGCGCTGGACCGCCGCCTCCGTGTTCAGACAGACGCTTTCGCGATACCACGAATCGGGCGAGAGATTGACAACCCCCATGATGGCGGGTTGTGAGTTGAAGGCGAAATGTCTGCCACCGACGGAAAATTCCTTCACGCGCGCGGACGCGGCGGCGCGATTTTTTTCCAGCAATCCGGCAAGTTGTTCAAGATTCAACATATCGGTTGTGACAGGTGACAGGTGTCATGTGACAAGAAAACAATGCGCTGTTCGTGTCACTCGTCACTTGTTACAAACTGGCGCGCCCGGCGCGAGTCGAACGCGCGACCCTCTGCTTAGAAGGCAGATGCTCTATCCATCTGAGCTACGGGCGCCGCCAAAGGGACATTAGTGGCAGCGCGGCTTGTGCGCAAGCGCGGTTGTCCACAAGCATTTTCAACGGCTGATTAGAAACGCATCCGTTTTTCTCCAAACAGTGACATTGGCGGAAACCCCTCAGCCGCCAGTCCTTACGCAAAGTCGTGCCGTTCCCATGGTTGTATCAGTCCCCCCTCGGCGTGTCCCATTTAATGGCAAAGTGCCGGTTTTTTAAGCGGAATCGCGGACGGGACAGAATGTCCGAGAGAAGGCATTCAAACTGCTTCATTTTTGGTAAGTCCTGGGCTGTCTTGCGTGCTCAGGTTTTGGGTATGAAAACGATTAATTGCAATGAAGTGCCATTGACTGAAGTCGTCCCAGCTCCGCAGGACGAGCGCCCGATGAAGAGTTCGGGAGGCCCGGATGCCACGGAACTGAATGCGCGGCTTGCGCAAGAGAACAGACGTCTTACCCAGGAAAATGCGCGGCTTGCGCAAGAGCAGGATTTGCTACGGACGCTGATTGACGGCCTGCCCGATAACATTTTCATCAAAGACCGGCAGAGCCGGTTTTTGATCAGCAACCTGGCACACGTACGGACGTTGGGCGCGACTCATCCGGACGAGGTGATTGGCAAAACCGACCTTGATATTTTTCCGGCGGAATTGGCCAACCAGTATTATGGTGACGAACAGGCGCTGATGGAATCGGGCCAGCCGCTGAATCGGGAAGAGACAGTGGTGAATCCGCGAACCGGCGAGAAGCGTTGGCTGCAAACCACGAAAGTGCCGCTACGGGATAAAGAAGGAAAGGTCGTCGGTCTGATGGGCATCAACCGGGACATCACGGATCGGAAACAAATGGAAGAGGCCCTGCGCCGATCGCACGGCGAACTGGAGCAACGGATCAGCAAACGTACCACCGAACTGTCGGCGAGAAACGCCGATCTGGCTCGGGCCAACGAGGCGGTGAGCAGTGCCCATCGGCTGTTGCAGGCGATGCTGGATAATGTCCCCGACCGGATTTATTTCAAAGACACCCAATCCCGGTTCATTCAGTGCAACCGGGCGGTTGCCAAGCGCGTGGGCGTGGAGGATCCGAAACAGGTCATCGGTAAAACGGACTTTGATTTTTACCCTCGGGAAAAGGCCGAAGAGTTCCGGCAGGATGATCAAAGAATCCTCCAGAGTGGCGAGCCGTTGCTCAACAAGACCGAGCAGGTAACCAGGCCCAACGGTGAAACCACTTGGTCGACAGTCACCAAAGTGCCGCTGCGAGACGAGAACGGGAAGATCGTGGGGTTGGTGGGCATCAGCCGGGACATCACGGAGTACAAGCTGGCGGAAGCGGCGCTAATTAGGGAACGCCTCCTGCTGCGCACATTGATTGATAATCTGCCGGACGGCATCTATGCCAAGGACACCGCCGGCCGGAAGACGTTGGTCAACCCAGCCGACCTGAAGACCATGCAGTGCAACACGGAAGCCGAGGCCATTGGCAAAACGGATTTCGATTTCTTTCCGCGCGACATTGCCGAAAAATTCTGGGCCGACGACCAGAAAGTGATTCAGGGCCAGCCGGTCATCAACCGGGAGGAATACTTCATGGACGAGGAGGGCCAGCAACGCTGGTTGTTGACCTGCAAGCTGCCGCTGCGCGATCAAAACGAAAAGGTTGTCGGGCTGGTGGGTATTGGCCGGGACATCACGAAACGTAAGCAGGCGGAAGACGCTCTGCGCAGCAGCGAGGAAAGGTTGCGCCAATTCGCGGCCCAACTCGAACGCAGCAATCGCGAGTTGCAGGATTTTGCCTATGTGGCCTCGCACGATTTGCAGGAGCCGTTGCGAAAAATCATGGTCTTCGGCGAGCGGCTCAGGGAGCAGTGCAGCGAGAAACTGGACCCGGAAGCAGTTGATTGTCTGACGCGGATGCAGAAGGCGGCATCGCGCATGCAAAACCTGATCAACGAGTTGCTGACTTTTTCGCGCGTCACGACCAAGGCAAAACCGTTCGAGCCGGTGGATTTGGCGGAGGTGGCCCGCGATGTCATGAGCGATTTGGAGGGGCGGATCGAACTGGTCAAGGGACGCGTGGAAGTGGGAACGCTGCCAGTCATTGACGCGGAAGCGCTGCAAATGCGTCAGTTACTGCAAAATCTGATTGGCAACGCGCTCAAGTTCCATCGTCCCGACGCTCCGCCGGTGGTGAAAGTCGAGGCGCAAATTATCCCCGGGCGTCCGCCGCAGGCCGGTCCTGACGCGCCGGAGGCAAAACTTTGCCGCTTGACAGTCAGCGACAACGGCATTGGGTTCGACGAAAAATATCTCGACCGGATCTTCAACGTATTTCAGCGGTTGCACGGCCGGAACGAATATGAAGGCACGGGCATGGGGCTGGCAATAGCTCGGAAAATTGCGGTGTTTCACCATGGTGACATCACCGCAAAAAGCAAACCGGGATCGGGGGCCACGTTTATCGTGACGTTGCCGGTGACCCATCCCAAAGAAACAAATAACGGAGTGAACAATGAATAACAAAACTATGAAAAAGGAAGGCAAAATGATTACAATTCTATTGGCGGACGACGACCCGGACGATCGGCAGTTGACGCGTGATGCCTTTGCGGAAAACCGCCTGGCCAATGACCTCCATTGCGTGGAGGACGGTGAAGAATTGATGGACTACCTGCGCCGGCGCGGCCGTTACAGCAATATGAACGGTGATCCATTGCCGGGCCTGATACTGCTCGACTTGAACATGCCGCGCAAAGACGGGCGCGAGGCGCTCAAAGAAATCAAGGCGGACCCCATCCTGCGCCGGGTTCCCATCGTCGTCCTTACCACCTCAAAGGCTGAGGAGGATATTCTGCGCAGCTATGATCTGGGGGTGAATTCCTACGTCACCAAGCCCGTGACATTCAAATCGCTGGTGGAATTGATCAAGGTCCTCGGCCAGTACTGGTTCGAAGTCGTCAGACTCCCACAGGATGGCGGCTAATCCGGGTTATGTCCGACGCCGCCGTCAGAGTCCTGTTGGTGGATGATGATGAGGATGATTATATCATCACGCGCGATCTTGTGTCTAAAATAGGGGATTCTCCATATCGGCTTGAGTGGGTTGACAATTACGATGCCGCTTTGGTCGCCCTCCAGCGGCGCGAGCACGACGTCTGTTTGCTGGATTATCGCTTGGGGGAGAGGACCGGGCTTGAGCTGTTGCGCGAATCGCAGTCGTTCAGTGGCCGGCCACCGATGATTCTTCTTACCGGCCAGGGCGGTCATGAGATTGATCTCGAAGCCACGAAAGCCGGGGCTGCCGACTACCTGCTCAAGGGCCAGTTGGACGCCGATAAGCTGGAACGCGCCATCCGCTACGCCATCGAAGGCCAACGCGCCAAGGAGCACCTCCGCCGCGACCGCGACCTCATCAGCCGCATCATGGAAACCAGCCCCGTCGGCATTGTCGTCACCGATCAGGCGGGAAAAATCACCTTTGCCAACCATCGGGCCGAGGAAGTGCTTAGCCTGACCAAGGACGCAATCGCCCAAAAGACGTGCAGTGTTTTGGACTGGCACCCGACCGACTTGGAAGGCAATGCGTTGGCCAAACAGCCCTCGCCGTTAAAACAAGTCCTTGATTCTGGTCAGGCGGCGCAGGACATTTGCCATGCGATTAATCATCCCAACGGTCGTCACACGTTGCTCTCGACCAACGCCACGCCGCTTTTTGACGCCGCGAACAAAATTGATGGCATGGTCGTCACGGTCGAGGACATCACCGAACGGCTGATGCTGGAAGCCCAATTGCGGCAGTCGCAAAAAATGCAGTCGGTGGGCCAATTGGCCGCCGGCGTGGCGCATGACATCAACAACATTTTGACTGTCATCCAAGGGCACGCAGGACTGTTGCTCAACATCACGCCGCCGGGCGCGGACTCGTTCAGATCGTTGAAGCAAATTTCCGCGGCGTCGGAGCGCGCGGCCAGCTTCGTCCGACAATTGCTCACATTCAGTCGCAAACAAATTTTCCGCTCGAAAATTCTCGATTTGAACACGGTGCTGAAGAATTTGGAAAACATGCTCCCGCAAATGCTCGGCGAGGACATCGCGCTGGAGACCCGCTATCAGCCCAACCTGCCGCACATCGAAGCGGACACCGGCATGATCGAGCAGATTGTCATGAACTTGGCGGTTAACTCGCGCGATGCCATGCCCAAAGGCGGCAAACTTCTCATCGCGACTTCCGCCATTGAAATCGGCACTGCCTATATGCGACAACATCCCGAAGCCCAGCCGGGTTGGTTCGTTTGTTTGACGGTCACGGACACCGGCTGCGGCATGGATCACAAGGTATTGCAGCGGCTTTTCGAACCGTTTTTCACAACCAAGGAAGTGGGCAAAGGAACAGGGCTTGGCCTGGCCACCATCTATGGCATGGTCAAACAACATCAGGGCTGGATCGAAGTTCAAAGCGAGATCGGCGTCGGCAGCACCTTCAAGGTTTTTCTGCCGGTGGCCGGCGAAACCCGCAATGCACCCGCCGCGCCAACCGTTGAACCCAAGCCGGCGCAGGGAGGCGAAGAAACTATTCTGGTCGTCGAGGACGAAACCGGCCTGCTGGAATTGGTGCGAAACGTTCTTCAAGGCTACCATTACCGCGTTTTGGCCGCTTCGTCCGGTGTCGAAGCCCTGCAGATTTGGGACGAGCACAATGGCCGGATTGATTTGCTCCTGACCGACATGATCATGCCCGGCGGCATGACGGGTAACGACTTGGCGGCGAAATTAAGAAAACAAAAGCCCGGGCTTAAAGTAATCTACACCAGCGGTTACAGTTCCGAATTGACGGGTAGAGATTCTGGTGCAAACAACACCACTTTTCTCGCCAAACCCTATCTGCCGCTCCAATTGGCCCAGGCAGTTCGGAAATGCCTGGACGCCTCTCCTGAAAGCCAGCACGAGCACGCTCCTATTCCGGCTGATGCCGTTCCCGCGCCGGCTCAGGCTTTGTCAACGCAACCAGCCTGAGGGTTGAAGCGCCCGGGGAATCCGTTTCGCAGGCCACGGTGGTGGCGCCGGGCAATGAACACCGCGTTTGCCATTCAACGTTTAATTGAAAACCACCGGCGCCTTTCGTACCCTGGCCACGTGAAACTGGCAGGATTCATTGCATTGGTTTTAACCGCGACGCTATTGGTCGGCTGCAAAAAATCCGGCAAAACCACCGCCACACCGCCGACGGGTGACGATTCGCTGCCAAAACAGGCGCAGCCGAGACTGCCGACGATGAAAATTTATGTTGGTCCGGAAACCTTGGACGCCGAACTGGCAACCACCGAACAGGAGGAAATGACCGGCATGATGTTCCGTACCAACATCCAGGAAACCGATGCGATGCTGTTTGTTCTGCCGGTGCCACAACGCGCAAAGTTCTGGATGAAAAACTGTCCTGAATCACTTTCTGCCGCCTACATCGGTCCTGACGGCGTCATCGAGGAGATTCACCACCTTGAAAAGAACGACACCAACTCGGTCGTCGCCGCCAGCGACAACATCCAATTCGTTTTGGAAACCAAGGACGGTTGGTTCTCGCGGCACAACATCGGCATCGGCACTGTGATCCGCCCGGAGAAGGGGTCATTACGGGAACCGCTTTCCTCCGGGCCGTAGTTTCATTTTCCGGCGGAGCAGCCCGTAAATGGGCACACGGACGGAGACGCGCATAAAAGGCAGCTGGATTCGTGTTGGCTTTTCCCACCCCATCTTTCGAAGATTGTTTGTTGACCGGTAAGCCGGTAACTTTCCGAGGTTTCAATGGACCCGGAATCACAGCCTGTGAAATTGAAGAAATCCTGGATTTCACGATATCCCCTCATCGTGATTGGCGTCATTCTGGTTGTGTGCCTTGGCCCGTTTATCAACAAGGCCATCCATTGGGATGACGCGCTCTATGTTTGGACGGCAGAGTGGATTCAGAAACATCCGGCCGACTTTTTCGGTTTCAATGTGAACTTATTGACGACAGCGATACCCATGTGGGTGGCAAATTGGAACCCACCGTTGATGTCCTATTTCTTGGCGGGAGTAGCTTCTTTGTTTGGTTGGAACGAAATCGCCCTGCACCTTGCCTGTCTGGCAGTTGCATTCATGGCCGCCACGGGCATTTACTCCCTCGCTCAAATGTGGTGTGAACGACCGCTGCTGGCCACCGTGATCGCGATCTTCACGCCGGTATTCCTGGTTTCCAGCACGACGCTCATGTGCGATGTGCCCATGTTGACTTTCTGGATTTGGGCACTCGTGCTCTGGGAGCGCGCCTTGGGAAGTGAGCAAGGCTGGTGGCGATTCGCAGGAGCGGGAATGCTTGCCGGTTTGGCCGTGCTGACCAAATACAGCGCAGTGACCTTGCTGCCTTTATTGCCCATCTTGAGTATTCTTCGAACCCGCAGGCTCGGGTGGTGGTGGTTGGGGTTGGCGGTGCCGTTGATGATGGTGGCAGGCTATGAGTGGATGACGGCCGAAATGTATGGAAGAGGGCTGTTCTCTCTTGCAGTAAGTCACACTCATAACAGCCGTGAGTTCCCTGACGGTTGGGAAGCAAGAGGAATCATCGGTCTGGCGTTTGCCGGTGGTTGCTTGTTGCCGCTGCTGTTCTTTGCACCATTTCTATGGCGGCCAAAGACGTTGTTGACAGGTAGCATTGTAATTCTAGGACTATGGCTGGCAATGTTTCCGCTCTGGAATGACTTGGGGTTGACAAATGGTTCAATTGGTGAAACTCCCGAAAAGTTAAAACACTGGTATTACCTGCTAGAGGTGGTAATACTGGTTGCGGGGGGCTTGCACTTGTTGTTTCTTGCTATGGCAGAAACCTGGCGTGGGCGGGACATAAATTCTGTGATAATTGCTCTCTGGATTATCAGCGGATTCTTTTCTGCAACTGTGCTGAATTTTGCGGTCAACGCTCGGAGTTTGCTTCTCATCGTTCCGGCGGCGGCCATTCTTCTGGTGCGACGATTGGAGGCGACAAGAGCAAACGCTGTGACGTGGGGGGTGCTGTGGCCACTAATTCCAACAGCAGCCGTCACCTTGAGTCTTGTAATAGCTGACTACCAACTGGCCAATTCAGCTAGAACTGCGGCTGAAGAAATTACTGCGAAATATAAATCCGCAA
>JBEKMU010000024.1:0-27563 GCA_049523555.1 Verrucomicrobiota bacterium
GGCGCACGGTTCGGTGGAGTGGCTCCGGGAATCCGGCGACGAACCGCTCTTCAGTCTGGTGCCGTCCGGGCCGCGCCCCCGTTTGTGCCGCAACCATCATCGCGTCGTTTCCTTTACCGAACCGGAGACGGCCCGCATCGACGCGCGTTGCCAGCA
Organism: Verrucomicrobiota bacterium; assembly: GCA_049523555.1. Classification (GTDB taxonomy): domain Bacteria; phylum Verrucomicrobiota; class Verrucomicrobiia; order Limisphaerales; family UBA11358; genus UBA11358. The sequence goes on from JBEKMU010000024.1 coordinate 157, forward strand.
ACTCGTCGGCGGCTTCCGGCGCAGTCACTTCTATCTGGCGGCTTCGGTCCGGGCCTTGCATGCCGTCGCGGTCCAACGCGGCAACCAAGACGGAGCGTATTTAATTCCCGTGCCCCATGACACGCGCCGGCGCGGCACAAACGGCCCCATCTTTTCCAACCATCTCTCCATTCTTTTCTATCGCATTGAGCCGCAACTGGCCGGGCGGCTCGGCAACATCCTCGGCGAATTGAACCGGCAGATGACCAATCAAATTCGTGACCGCTTCCCGGAATCCTGTATGGCGGCGCTGGACATGTTCAAGCCCCTGCCGTTGGGTTTCTATGTGCATCACATTGGAAAACCGACCCACGGCAAGATTGCCACCTTTTGTTTTTCGGATTCGGGCGAAGCCTGCGCCGGGATGACGGAACTGTGGGGCGCCCGAATTCTGGACGTCACCCACCTGGTGCCGAGCTGGCGGCCGCCGGGGTTGACGGTGGTATTTTTGAGGTTTGGCAATAGGCTCTCCGCACTGCTGTCATCGGTGGATGACTGTCTGGGTCCGGCCGAAGTGGACGGGCTGGAACGAGACGTGCGCACGGCCTTGTTGGAGGAGGAAGTATCATGAAGGTGCTTCTGGTGGCAACGAACCGCGAGCGCTCTCCCTACCCCGTGGCACCGTTGGGAGTGCTGTGTGTCGCCGCCGCCGCCCGCGCTGCCGGCCACGAGGTGAAGTTTTTGGATTTGGGCCTGGCGCGGTTGCCGCACAGAGCGCTGCGAAAGGCGCTGGCGGCGGACAAATTCCAGGCCGTAGCCTTCGGTATTCGCAATCTGGACAACTGCTGGTCTTTTGCGCCACGTTTGTATTTCGACGAGGTGCGAGAAATGGTTGAAACGGTACGGTATCATTTCGAAGGACCATTGATTCTGGGCGGCACCGGCTTTTCGGTGTCACCTCAAGGCTGGATGCGGCGGTTGCAGCCTGATTGCGGAGTAATCGGCGAGGGTGAGCGCGCGTTCCCGGAGGTATTGGCGCGATTGGAAACTGGACGTTCACTGGAGGGAATGGAAGGCGTCATCACCAACACCAATGGCGACGGCCGTGGCATTGTGCCCGCAAGAGCGATCGAGCCACTCGCCCAGTTGCCGATGGCCGCCCACGAATTTTGCGGTTACCAGCGGTACATCCGGCGCGGCGGGTTTGTCGGTGTCCAAACCAAACGGGGATGTCCATTCAAATGTACTTACTGCATTTACCCCCAATTGGAGGGGCGCCGCTACCGGCTCCGCCCGCCGGAAGCCGTGGTTCAGGAAGTCGAAACCGTGGTCACCCGGTCGAAGATGCGCCATTTCTTTTTCGTGGACAGTGTCTTCAACGATCCCCGGAGCCACGCGCTGGCGATCTGTAATGAACTCCGCCGGCGGCGGTTGCCGGCCCGATGGTCGGCCTTCTGCAACCCGACGGGTTTTGACGCGGAACTCGCCCACGCGATGAAGGAGGGCGGTTGCGACGGGGTGGAGTTCGGACTGGATGTGGCTTCGGACAAGATGCTGGCCGTATTGAACAAGCCGTTTGGGCAGAAGGAAACCCGAATTGCCCTGCAAGCGGCGCATGATGCCAGCCTGCCGGTTGCGATCTACCTGCTGTTCGGCGGTCCCGGTGAAACCTGGGCGGATGTCGAGGAGACCCAAAACTTTTTGAACAGTTGTGCGGAAGCGAATGCCGTCTTTGCCACCATTGGCATCCGCGTCTATGAAGGCACGCCGCTGGCCCAGACCGCTGTGCGGGAAGGCCAGGTGAAGCCGGACCAGGACCTCTTCGAGCCGGCTTATTACCTTTCGCCCGGCCTCGCTGAAGATACCGAAAACAAACTTGATCGCATCGCGCGGCGGCGCGTGGAGTGGACCTCGCCGGTGGATTGGCGCAAGGCTGTGGTCCGTTTAGGACAAAAAGTGTCGGTTCTGCTGAACGTGCGGCCCCAGTGGAAATACATCCGCAGCTACGGTGAGCACATGAGACGGAGAGAACCGTGAGCAACGCAGTTCGCATTGGCTCCACGAACATTTCCTGCGACGTGCTGGTGATTGGCGGCGGTGCGGCGGGCGTGGCGGCGGCGGCGGCGGCCGGGCGTACCGGTGCGCGGGTGGTGTTATTGGAGCGATACGGTTTTCTGGGCGGGTTGGCCACCACTGCGCAGGTCGGCACCATCTGCGGACTGTATCTGCGGGACACGACGGGCACGGAAGCCACGCCGGTTGCCGGCGGTTTTCCGCACGAATTTGCCTCGCGGTTGCAGCGCGCCACCGACACGAAACCCTTGGGGGTGGACAACGGCCTCTGGGTGCTGCCGTATCCCCCACCCGCCTTCGCCCGTGTGGCTGATGCGGTTGTGAGCGAATCCGAAAGCATCACTGTGGTGCTGCACGCCACGGTGGCGGAAGCGCAAGCCCAAGGTTCCCGCCTGAGCCTGGTTCGCGCCCTGGCTTGGAACGAGCCGTTGCTCTTCCGCCCGACCACGGTGGTGGATTGTACCGGCGAAGCGACCGCCGCTGCTCTGGCGGGTGCCAACGCGGAAAACGGCGCCACCGACCAGGCACCCGCACTGGTTTTTGTTTTGGAGAACGTTGATCCCGGTCTGGCCGAACGCGGTTTGCTCGAAGTGCGGCGCGAGTTGCGCCGGGCCGTTCAAGACGGGTCTTTGCCCGCCCTCTGTGAGCGGCTGTCGTTGGTTCCCGGCACCGGTTCCAATGGCCGGCTCGCTCTCAAACTCAGTTTGGTCCCCGCAAATCCGGACCGCGCACTCTGGCAACAAGTCACGGATTGGGAACGCGAGGCCCGCGGGCTGCTCGATCCGCTGCAAAAGTTCCTGGTTAAAAACATCGCTTCGTGCCGGAACGCGCGCCTTGATTCCGTTGCTCCACAACTCGGCGTCCGCTCCGGCCGCCGCATTCTGGGGCGCGCCCGGTTGGCGGACGAGGATGTGTTGGGCACGAGGAAATCAACTCTGGGCGTTGCTCGCGGTTGCTGGCCGATGGAACGTTGGGGAAACAGCCCGAAACCGGAAATGACTTACTTCGCCGAACGCGACTATTATGACATTCCCTTGGACTGCCTGCGTCCGGTCGAATTGAATAACGTGTTGGTGGCTGGCCGCTGTCTCTCCGCGACGACGGGAGCGATGACTTCGGCCCGGGTCATCGGCACGGCGCTGGCGACCGGTTGGGCCGCCGGAACCATCGCTGCCTTTCAAGCTTCAGGCCGATCGCTCGAAGAAGCGACAACTGTAGTCCGGCAACAAATGAATCAATGAAAGTTGCGTTCGACGATTAAGAGCAAGATTAAGAGTAAGAGCAGGATTAAGATTGGGATTGGGTTTGGAAATATTTGCTCTTAACTTTCTCCATCTTAATCATAATCTTACTCGTAATCTTAATCATATTCCATCAATGAAAATCTATTTTGATCACGAAAAGCTTGAGGCTTACAAGAAGGCTCTCGCCTTTGCCCAATGGGCCGAGCCGATTTTGGAGCGTCTTCCCAAGTCCGCCGCCGTTCACAACCAACTTGACCGGGCGCGAACTTCCATCGTCTTGAATATTCCCGAGGGTAATGGACGGTTCACGTCAGCCGATCGGCGCAAGTTCTTTGACATCGCCCGGGGTTCTGGGTTGGAATGTGCCGGTTGCCTTGATCTTATCTTCATCAAGAAACTGCTTTCGGAGACGGAATTGGATGAAGGCAAGACGTTGCTCAAGGATATTGTCTCCCTGCTCGTCGGACTGATTCGGAGCAATTCGCCGGATCGGCTGCATGAAGAAACGATTGAGTATCGGACTGATGGGGAACGGCAGGATTAAGATTAAGAGAAAGATTACGATTAAGATTTACGAGATGACAATGAACGTTTTCGGCACTCTTTCGCATTCCGCCCGCCAATGGCCTGATCGCACGGCCATCATTGATGCCGGCGGTTCGCTGGATTACCGGTCTCTCTGGCGTGAAGTCGAAGCCCTGCGGGTCCAGCTTGACCGGATGGGCGTGCGCGAAGGACAGGGAGTGGGTGTGCGGGCGCGCAACGGACGCGCTTTCGTCATCGGCGCGCTGGCGGCATTGGGGTGCGACGCGGTGATTATGCCCATCCACCACCAGATGAAACCGGCCGAATTGTCGGACATGCTGGCGCGTGCGCCCTTGTGTGTGATTCTTGACGATGGCTGCAGCCCGGCTCAAGCCGGCAAGACCATCACTCTGGAAAATCCGGGCGGCAACGGTTTGCGTTTCACGCGGCTGGACGGCCCGCAATCGCCGCTCGCGCCGGGAATCAAGGACGCCGCGTTTGTGCGGTTCACATCGGGAACAACCGGCAAGTCCAAGGGCGTGGTTCTGACGCATCGTGATGTGCTGGAACGCACGCGCGCTGCCAATTCCGGGTTGGGTCTGACCTGCGAGGACAAAATCCTCTGGGTGCTGCCGATGGCCTATCACTTTTACGTGTCCATCATCCTTTACCTGGAGGCCGGGGCCACGGTCGTGGTCAATGCCGATTATCTGGCCGAAAGCATTCTGGACGCGGCCGCGAAGCATCAGGCCACGTTCCTTTACGTGACCCCGATGCACGTGCGTATGCTGAGCAGCGAAAGATCAGGACGTGTTTTGCCGCCTTCGCTTCAGCGGGTGATGTCCGTATCCAGCCGCCTTGATCCGCAGGTGGCGCGGGATTTTTTTGCGAGGTATTACGTCCCGGTGTCCCAGGGCTTTGGTATCATTGAAGTGGGATTGCCCATCATGAACATCCAGGAAGCCGCCGAACATCCCGAAGCCATTGGCCAGCCGGTGGCCAGTTTCGAAGCGATGATTGTGGATGAGGCCATGAAGCCGGTGGCCGAGGGTGAAACGGGCCAGCTTGCCTTGCGCGGCCCCGGCATGTTTTCCGGCTATCTGAATCCGCCGCGGTCGCGGGAAGAAGTGTTGCGCGACGGCTGGTTTCTGACTGGCGATCTGGCGCACCGCGACAACGGGGGACGCATTGTGTTGGACGGGCGGACTTCCTCCGTGATCCAGGTGGCCGGGCACAAAGTTTTTCCGGAGGAAATTGCCGGTGTGCTGGACCAGCATCCGGCGGTGCTGCGCTCACGGGTGTTCGCCCGTCCACATCCCCAAATGGGCGAAGCGGTTTGCGCCGAAGTGCAATTGCGCAACGGTAGTTCCCAGACCGCGAGCGAAGATATTCTTTCCTTCTGCCGCCGCCAGCTTTCGAGCCACAAGGTGCCAACTTCGCTCGATTTGGTTGCCGAAATCAGTCTGACTTCCAGTGGGAAAGTCCGCCACGGCTCGGGCCTCTCCCAATCAAACTCAAACCGAGTTTAAAGCGGTGTGGTACTGGAGAAGAGGATGCTTCGTGCGCCAGCGAAGTGTATTCACTAAACCGCAACACTTTGTTTCGCGCGATTTTCGAGAAAATCCTTCCGCCACTGCGCGCGTGAAATCTTTCCGTTCCCGTCGGTCCCGAGTGATTCCACAAACCACCACTCGCGCGGCACCTGCCAGCTCGGCAGCTTCTGGAGCAGGAACTGTTTCAATTCATCCTTGGTGCCGCGCCGGTTTGACGTGACACACGCCACGATGTGGTCAATGCGATCCGCGTTCTCGCTCGGCACGCCAAAGACCAGGCACTCAGCAACGGCTTCGTGCTCCCGCAACGCCTGTTCGATGGTTGCCGGAGACACTTTCCGGCCGGCCACATTGATGTGGTCGCTGGTGCGACCGCGCAGATAAACCGTTCCGTTCTTAAGCTCGGCGAGATCACAGGTCTGAAAGACACCTCCACCGAGAGTATCCTCCAGCTCCGGCCAATAGGTTTCGCCCACCGCCCGGCTTCGCACCAGCAGCACCCCGTTCGGGTTGAGCGACACTTTTACGTTCTTTATCGGCCGGCCGACGGAGGTTTCGTCCGTCCGCGGAGTCGCCGTTGCGTCGTAGGCAATGCCGCCGCATTCGGCGGAGCCGTAAAAGTTGTGAATTTTGACGCCATGCTCCTGGAAGACCGCGCGCTCCAAAGTCAATGGCAACGGCGCGCCCGCCGAGATGGCCAGGCGCACGTTGCGCAGGATCGCGCCAGCCTTGTGCCAGGCGTGCCACAATGCCGGCACACCGGCCACGGTCAGATCCCAGTGGGCCTTGGCCGCGCCCCGCAAAATTTCCGGCAACGGCGCGGGCACCAGGAAGAGGGGAATACCGTGGAGCAGAAGCGGCAGCACCAGATTTGAAAATCCGTAGGAATAGGCCATGGAAATCACGCCGAGGTTGGGCCAGTCCGGGCGCAGCCCCATCGTGGTCACAATGTTTTCGGCATCGGCGGCCAGTTGTTCCTCCGTGAAGGCGACCGGGCGCGGCATACCCGTGGTGGCGGGCGTGGTCTTGAGATGACAGCAGGGCGGGGGCGGAGCGGAAACGGTGAGCGGCTGGTGATGCGATTCGAGGAGACAAACCACCGTGCGCCGGCGCCAGGCCCGCAACACGGTAAAGATGAACTCGGGTGAATGACCTTGTGGGAAAACCATCGCCGGGCTGTCCGGCAACGGAGTTTCGGCTTCGCGGTTCATTTGCGCAAACGTCCAACACCTTCCGGAAGCCAGATCGCGCAAAGCGACCTCATTACGTCTGCTCTGAACCACCTTCTGCCAGCGTTCGTAAAGCATCTGCACCTTTTTTAAGCGAACCGCCGTTTCGGTTGCAAGCACGAACTTGCCAATTCCCCCTAGGCCGACAGGCCCGTTGCGCCCCGTGGAATCAACGATCAAATCCGGCTGCCGGCCACGAAGCCACGAAGCTTGCGAGAGCGTCTCCTTTGCCAGTCGTAACCCGTCTTCGCCCACTCGCTCGACCTTTCGCCCGCACGCGCACGCGCTTCACGCCCAACTCATCGGCACGTTCGTCGAACAAATGATCGAACGTGGGGCGGGGGGCGTTGTAGGCGTAGGTTGGCCCCCCGAAATGGGCGAGCGATTGGAAACAAAATTCGGCCCGGTCATTCACGCCAAAGGTGAAAGTGACGCCCGGCTTGTGCTGGCAAATCGCCGCGGCGCGCTCTTCCAAACCCAGTTTCCGCAACACGGGCACGACCGCCGGAATGAGCGACTCGCCCACGATCAGGTCCGGACCGGCGGCCATCGTCGAAAAGGGTCACGTCCATGCCCTTCATCGTGAGCAGCGATGTGAGGGTCGCGCCCGAGGGGCCGCTGCCGATGATGCCGACGGTTCGGATTGGATTTTGACCGGCCACTCAGTGAAAACCCTCCGTTTCAGCCTGGAAATAAGAACTCATTGTTACCTAATGTAAAGTATTATGCCTGCCCGCCTGCCCCGGGTCAAGCATTGAGATGGGCGGGTGGTGTCCTGATTTAAATCCAAACTGCCGATGGGCGAGCGCGGCCCGATTCAACGCTTGACTTGGTTTCACGGCAAAATAGACTTGCTGTTAATGGACGTTGAACGGGAGCGGTCTTTCATCACCCGTTCGGCGCAACAAAAGAGATTCTTGAAACGCTATGAAAAAATTCCTGTTCTCCCTGTTGTTCGCGGCTGCAATCTTGAACGCGGCGTCGGTTTGCGCCGGCGCGCCATCGCTATACCCCGTCGTCGTCAACGGTCGCTGGGGATTTGTGAACAAATCCGGCGAAACCGTGATCAATCCGCAGTTCGATCGGGCGGAGGTTTTTGCGGAAGGACTGGCCCCGGTGCGCATGGGCCGGTGGGGCTACGTGGACGCTTCGGGGAAGGTCGTGATCAATCCGCAGTTTGACAAGGCCGATGTTTTCAGCGAAGGGCTGGCCGCGGTCAAGCTCGGCGGCGGCCCCGGCCCCTTCGACCCCAGACCCTTCAGTCCCTTCGGTGGTGGTGGCCGCTACGGCTACATTAATCCGGAAGGAAAATATGTCGTCAATCCGCAGTTCGAGGACGCGGGAACGTTTTCCGGCGGGCTCGCGGCTGTCAAACTGGGGCATTGGGGCTTCATTGACAAGACCGGGAAAATTGTCATCAACCCGCAGTTCGACGAGGCCGCCGCGTTTTCCGAGGGCCTCGCGGCCGTTAAAATGGCCGGTCGTTTTGGCTACACGGACCCCAGCGGCAAAACGGTCATCAACCCGCAATTTGAAAGGGCGCAACCGTTTTCCGAAGGGCTCGCGGGGATCAGGACGGGCGGCAAATGGGGGTTCGTTGACAAGACGGGGAAAATCACCGTCAATGCGCAGTTCGATGAAGTGGGAAGCTTTGTCAAAGGCCTGGCACCAGCCCGGCAGGGGAAGCACTGGGGTTACATTGACCCCACCGGGAAATTTGTGGTCAATCCGCAGTTTGATGAAGCCGCCGCGTTTTCAGAGGGGCTGGCGCCGGTGCGTCAGTCGGGACACTGGGGATTCATTGACCCAAGCGGCAAGATTGTGATCAACCCGCAGTTCGACGAAGCCGCGTCCTTTGCCGACGGCCTGGCGCGCGTCAAGACGGGCGGGCGGTTCGGTTACATCAACGCCAGCGGAAAATACGTCTGGAATCCCACCAAGTAAACCGGCGCGGATGTCCGCCATGCTTTCCTGGCGGAGCATTTCCGTTTGGGTTGCGGCAGGCAGGGATGACTGGATGGCTGAACCCGCCGGATTGCACGATGTCGAGAGCCGGCCGAAATTCCGCCACCATCTCAACCAGCGTAACGAGTCGGTCACCGGATGAATGTGACTGCTTCGACTGCTGCGAATGACACGGATCGGAACGAACTCCACCCGCCGCCCCGCCGCGAGGAAGGCCATCAACGTTTCGGATTCAACCTCGAAGCGTTCCGTCTTGAGAGGCAGGGCTGCCCAGGTTCCCAGATGAATGAGCCGCAAACCGCATTGTGTGTCAGGCAGGTGCCTGCCGGCGAGCCGCGACAGTTTGCGGCTCATCCACCGGTTCACCTGCCGGCGCAGCCAGGGAATGGCCCGCGCATCATGCATGCGGCTCCCGATCACCAGCGATGCCCCGGTCTGCCCGGCGCACCGAAGCAGCGCCGGCAAATCTTCCGGCGCGTGCTGGCCGTCGCCATCCAGGGTCAAAGCCCATTCAAAGCCTTGCTTCAGTGCCAGCAACATACCGGTCCTGAGAGCGGCGCCTTTGCCGAGATTGCGCTGGTGACTGACCACCACCGCGCCTGCCCCGCCGGCCAGATTCGAGGTATCATCGGTCGAGCCGTCGTCCACGACCAACACAGAAGGAAGATATTGGCGCACGGCTGCGACCAGAGGCGCGATGGTCGCTCCCTCGTTGAAACAGGGTATCACCGCCGCGCTTGTCTCCACTGCAAACATCAGCGGAGCTTGCGCGGAATGTCTCCGGGAATCGAGGCAAAACTGTGCCCAGGTGAGTAGCTTTTGCAATATCGTATTGCGCCAAAAGTAATTGTTACCCGGTCGCGGATTTTCCGTTGCCTGCCGCTTGCACGGAATTATACTTTGGCTCCAAATTCAACGATGCGAGTTATGCTGTAAGCGCAAGATCTGACCGGCGAGTGGTGTGTCATCACCCGCCAGCACCCTGGCACAGCCAAATCCCACTGTCATTCAACCGTCATGCTCTTTCCGACAATGTCTCCGCCCCAAACGCCTTCCCGGGTGGTCATCACCGGAGCTGGAATCATTACGGCTCTTGGACTGGGTTGGAAATCCAACGCGGAAGGTTTTCGAGCGGGGCGCACGGCGTTCCGTCCCGTGTCGCTGTTCGATGTCAGCCATCAGCGGGCAAAAAGCGCGGCGGAAATTGATTTGCCGGCGGCTTTGCCACCAACCCACCTCAACGCGAGACAAATTGCCAGACTTGACCGCGCCGCTTCCCTGCTGTTGCTGGCCACCTGCGAGGCGTGGCAACAATCCGGCTGGAAACCCACGGAGAGCCTGCCGCTGGTTTTGGGCACGACCGCGGGCGGCATGTCGCTCGGCGAGGCGTATTTTCGCCAGGCGGTGCAAATGCCGCGCAGTCATCGCCTCCAACCCACCCGCGCGGTCCACTATCAACCGCAGGTCCAGGCGCGAATGGTTCTTGACGCCCTTGGTTCCAACGGGCCGATCACGATCGTCTCGAATGCCTGCGCTTCCGGCAGCAACGCCATCGGCCACGCCTGGGAGCTGATTCGTTATGGCCGGGCCGAATGCGTTCTTGCCGGCGGTTATGACGCGCTCAGTGAGCTTGTGTTTTCAGGGTTCGACGCTTTGCAGGCGCTCTCGACCACCATCTGCCGACCATTCGATGCCCGGCGCGATGGCTTGGCGTTGGGTGAAGGCGCGGCAGTCATCGCCCTTGAAACTCTTGAAAGTGCGCGCCGCCGGGGCTCTCCCATTTTGGGAGAACTCATCGGCTACGGTACGTCCATTGACCAGCATCATCTCACTCAGCCGCACCCGCAAGGCGACACGACGTTGACGGTTATGAAGCAGGCCTGTGCGACTGCGGGCGTCACACCCGAAGACATTGATTACCTCAACGCCCACGGCACGGGCACGGTGCTCAATGACAGTTCAGAAGCACTCGCCATCGGACACTGGGCTGGCAGTCGCGCCGCGACCCTGCCGGTCAGTTCCACCAAGGCCAGCATCGGACACCTCTTGGGCGCCGCCGGCGCGGTCGAGGCGGTGATTTGTCTGATGACCCTGTGCGAACAATGGCTGCCGCCACAGATATTGTTTGAAACTCCCGACCCGGCCTGCAAGTTCCCGATTGTGCATAAACCCCGGGACGCGAGCGTGAATGTCGCGTTATCCAACTCATTCGGTTTCGGCGGCGTCAATGCAACCTTGATTTTGAGGAGGTGGACATGAACCGGGTTTTCATAGCGGGATTGGGCGCGGTATCACCCGCCGGCTGGAATGTCGCCGCCCTGCGTGAGGCGCTGGACAAGGGTGAACCCCTGCCCACTCAATCCATGGAGCGGCCCGGTTGGGAGAAGCCACTCCCGGCGCGTCTGGTGCCGAATCCCGCCGTGCGTCCCGGATTTCTTGCGCACCCGCGCCTGCGGCGCACGAGTCCGATCACACATTACGTTGTCGCAGCCGCACTTGAGGCCATGGCCAAATGGCGTGCGAACCACGATCCGAAATTCCGTCTGGGCTTGGTCGTCTGTCTTCAATCCGGCTGCGTGAATTATTCCTGCCGTTTTTTTGATGAGACACTGAAGGACCCGGCGACTGCCAGTCCGCTCCTGTTTCCCGAAACGGTCTATGCCGCCCCGGCCAGCCACGTTGCCGCGGTCCTGGAAAATGTTTCGCTGGCCAGCACACTGGTGGGCGATCCGGCTGCCTTTCTGCAGGGGGTATCCCTTGGCGTCCAGTGGCTGGAGGAGAATCGTGTGGATGTGTGCCTCGTAATCGGAGCTGAAGAAACCAACTGGATTCTTGCGGACGCGCTTTGGCACCTCGAACGTTCAGCCATCCTCACTGCTGGCGCCGGGGCCTTATGCGTTTGCCGCGAGCCGAAGCTGTCGGTCGGTGTCGAGTTGGCCGCCATTACCGATCCACAAACTTACTCTGCACATCATGGCCGGATGCAAGCCGCCCGGGCCATGCGCGGTCAACTGGGCAAAAGTTCTCCCGAAGAATTGCTCTGCGACAGCCTCGGGAACAGCCCGCGCGCGGACGCCCCGGAACTCGCTGCGTGGCGTGATTGGACCGGCCCGCGCATCAGCCCCAAGCGCATCCTGGGCGAAGGACTGATGGCCGCAGCCGCATGGCAATGCGTGGTGGCTTGCGATGCGGTGGCCAAGGGACAATTCGCGGCGGCCAACGTCAGTCTGGTAGGTTCCAATCAGCAGGCGATTGGAGCGCGGTTTGTTCGCGCGGATTCCGGCATTTCTCATTTGTCCGCTGGCAAATCCCCGGGCAATATCGGGCCATGAGCTTGCGGGTCATTCTTATTACCGGGGCCAATGGCGGTTTGGGCCAGGCCTTCGCCCGTACCTTCCTCGAAGAATCACCCGCCAACATCGTCTGGCTCGGAGTCCGCTCCCGGCGTGAACACGCCGACAAACTTGCAAAGGAAAATCCCGACCGTTGTTTCTGCATCGCTTTGGACGTCATCACTCCCAAATCATGGAAGCAGGCGGTCAACGAAATTTTGGCGCGCCACAGCCGCATTGACGTGCTGGTCAACAATGCGGGCAGTCACGAAGATTCCCTGCTGGCCACCATGCCGCCGGAGTCATGGCAGCGTGTTCTGGCGACAAACCTCGACGGAGTTTTTCACGGCTGCCAGGCGGTGCTGCCGACGATGATCAGCCAGCGCACCGGCCGGATTGTGAATCTGTCATCCCTGAGCGCGCTCCTGGCTCCGGCCGGGCAGTCCAATTACGCCGCAGCCAAGGCGGGAGTTGTTGCACTGACCCAGTCACTGGCCAAGGAAGTGGCGCGCATTGGCATTACCGTGAATGCCGTCTGTCCCGGTTTCGTGGAAACCGAGTCGCTGGCCCATCTGGCCGGAGAGGAAAGAAAGGCCGCTCAGATGAGGATTCCCATGCGCCGATTTGGCCGGCCCGAAGAAGTGGCGGCGACGGTCCGGTTTTTGGCCAGTGCCGAGGCCAGCTACACAACTGGTTCCGTCCTCAAAGTTGACGGCGGGATTTTATGAGAGTTAACGTGGTGGCGATGAAGTACGCGGGCAGAAGCTTGTTCATTTCCCAAGCTCTCGCATCACGATACCCTTAAACATGGGAAACCGGCTTTTAATCATCCAGCCGTCGTATTACCGCTCCAAGGCGGACCGCACGGTATTCAAGGTTCGCCGCCGCCAAGTGGTGCCGTTGACCCTCCCTTATCTGGCAGCCCTGACCCCGGCGCACTGGGAAATCAAACTTCTCGACGAGCAACTGGAACCGATTGATTTTGATTATTGCGCCGATCTGGTCGCCATCACCACCTGGGCCCTTAACTCCTACCGCACCTATGACATCGCTGACGAGTTTCGTCGGCGCGGCGTGCCGGTTATTCTCGGCGGACCACACACATTTTTTCACGCCGAGGAGGCGGGAGAACATTGCGATGCGGTCGGCATTGGTGAAGCCGAGGCGATCTGGAGCCAAATGCTGGAGGACGCCCATCAAGGACGGCTGCACAAGGTTTATCAGGCCGACTTGCATCCCAACCTCACTGGACTGCCCCTGCCTCGTTACGAATTGTTGAACATGCGTCACTATGGTCCTTTCAGAACCTTCACTGTTTCTTCTTCGCGGGGATGTCCGTTTCGATGTGAATTCTGTTCCGAGCGTTTTCTGCTAGGCGAGAGTTACCGTTGCCGGCCGGTGGCCGAAGTCGTCGAGGAAATCAGGCGTTGGCGCTTGCGGAACATTCTCTTTGGCGACAGCAATTTTGGCGGCAAGCGAAGCCATGCGATGGAACTCATGGAAGCGCTGATTCCGCTCAAGGTGCGTTGGTCCGCGCTCTGGTCGTCCTACCTGTGCAACGATGGGGAATTCCTGGACCTCGCGCAGCGCAGCGGTCTTTTGCACGTCAACATCGGCATTGAGAGCATCAATCCCGATACGCTGGAAGGCATGAACAAGCGGTTTAACAAGACCTCCCGCTACGCGGAAATGCTGGCCAATCTCCGCCGCCGCGGCATCAGCTATTCCTTGAATTTTATTTTTGGCTGGGACGGCGAGACCGAAGGCGCGTTTCGTGCCACGCTGAATTTTCTTCAGGACCACAAAGTCCCGGCTGCTTACTTCAACATCCTGACGCCGGTCAAGGGGACGCCGCTTTATGATCGGCTCCAAGGCGAAGAACGGATCACGGACAGCCAAGACATTGATCGCTGGCCGGGCCAACTCTGCTACATCAAACCGCCTTACGGCTCGCCGGCGGAGTTGGAACAAAACGTTCGAAAAATGTATCGGGATTTTTACAGCCTGCCTTCCATCGTCTCCCGCATGCCTTTGCCTGTGACCAAGGCGAACATTGCCTCCTGGATCATCAACATCTCCCAACGCCGGATGGTCCAGACTGGGCCGGCCAACAACAATTTCGATGGCTACTGAAGCGATGCAAATCGAAGACCAGCCGCGTGCCACACCGAAGGCGCCCGAACCCGCTGTCGCAACTCAGGGAAAGGGAAAAGTCATCATCATCGGTGCCGGCATTGCCGGTCTTTCCTGCGGCTGCTACCTGCAAATGAACGGCATCCAGACCGAAATTCTGGAGGCGAGCCTGCTTCCGGGCGGATTGTGCACGGCCTGGCATCGCGGACCGTATGTTTTTGACGGCTGCCTGCGCTGGTTGATTGGCACTCATCCGCCCTCGGCCTTCCACCAAATCTGGACGGAACTGGGCGCCATCGCCGGCCGGAAAATCCTCGCCAACGAAGAAATACTCCGGGTCGAAGACGCCAACGGCAACACCCTCGTCGTGCCGTCAGACCTCGACAAACTCGCGCGCGAGTTCAAACGAATCGCGCCCGAGGACGGTGCTTTGATTGACAGGCTGGTGCGGGCGGCGCGACGCTGCGCACCGCTTGAGCCGCCTCTCGACAAACCGGTGGAATTGATGACGCACCGCGAAAAAATGAGAACGGGACTTCGTTACCTGCCGATGCTGCCCGTCATCTTGAGATGGAAAAACCTGCCGATTACCACCTACCTTGCCCGCTACAAAAACAATCTCCTGCGCGAAGCGTTGAGTGCCATTGCCAGCAACGAGCACATGTCGGCCCTGGTGCTCGTGATGGTGCTGGCGTTCCGGACCCGCAACAACTGCGGCTTCGTCGCAGGCGGCTCGTGGGATTTCGCGATGGCGATCGCGGACCGGTACACCCGTCTTGGCGGCACCGTGCGGTATAAAGCCAAGGTTACCTCGGTCATCGTCGAAAACAATCGCGCCACCGGCGTGCGCTGCGACGACGGCACGGTTGTTCCCGCCTCGACCGTCGTTTCCTGCGCGGACGGGCACACGACAATTTTCAAAATGTTGGACGGCCGTTTCGTGGACAAAAAAATCCGTTTCCTGTACGAGAATTGCCGGCCTTTTCCGGCCATCATCCAGGTTTCATTGGGAATAAAAAAAATCTTCCCGGACGCGCCACACACACTCAATCTGCCCCTGGCCCAGCCGCTCCGTGTGGACGATCAAACGCGGCACAATCGTTTGGAAGTGGAGACGTTTGGTGCCGATTCGGCGCTCTGCCCGGAAGGCACCACCGTTATGACGGTCAGGTTGCCGACCAGTTACGAGTTCTGGATCGGTTTGAAGAAGAGCGATCCGCAGCGTTACCGGGCCAAGAAAAAAAACGTTGTTCAGGAAATCATCGCCATCCTCGACAGACGTTTTCCGGGACTGGCCCAACACCTCGATCGGTCGGACATTGCGACACCCGCAACCTTTGTGCGCTACACCGGCAACTGGCAGGGCAGTTACGAAGGCTGGTTGCCGACGCCGCGCATTCTGGGCCGGCGCATCCCCTATACGCTGCCGGGACTCAACGATTTCTACATGGCCGGCCACTGGGTGGTGGCGGGTGGTGGATTGCCATCGGCTGCGCTTTCGGGCCGGTACGTTGCACAGATGATTTCTGCCCGCGTTGGAAAAGTTTTTGCGGCCACCGAACCGTAGGCTGCTTCAAGAGCGCCGGCATCAGGCAACCCGACGGGGAGAAATTCTTTTCCCTGTTCAGTATGCTACCGGCTGGCCGTGGCTGTTGGTGCGAAAAGTGAATTCAAAGAGGCTGATGCTTTTGTTTCGGTCACGAATCCATCCCGAAATCCGGTACTCGGCTTGCGGCTTCAGAACCAAATCGGGAGGGAGCGCATAGACTCTTTCGTAGGCGCACTTGTCCGGCAAGGAAATGGGACGATTGAAGGTCAGGTGCCGTCCGAGCGCAACCACTGGTCTGGGATCCGAGCGATGGTTCTGCGTGGTTGTGAAGTGTTGGACTTTCTCGATCGTTGCCTCGACTGGAGCATTGCGGTCCAGGTGCGCAAATCGCGGCGACCAGACCCGCAGGAAAACCTCATCGTCCGGCAGCAACTTGTAATCCCGATCAAACGGCTCGTGCGGAATTCTCGTCATGGCTTGTTCGTGTTTGGTGACCCATTCGGCGCCATCATCCGCCGCGCGAAAATCAAGCAGTCCCGGAAAATCATCGAACAGGCCGGCGACCCGGTCACTGGAAGTATCCTGGGTGGGGGCAAAATTACTTAACACAATCCCATCCGAATTGAGGTTGTCCAGCCCGCCATGGGTGCTCCCGAAGGTTGACAGGTCGCTGCCCTTTTTGATCAGCCATCCGGCGTGAACATAATGGTTGTCCAGGCTGATGAGAATGGTGGCGGGATTGAGGGTGACCCGCGTGAGGCCGCGGACAATCCGCTCCAGCGCCAGCGGATAGCGATTGGTCAGGGTCGCCGCCATCCAGGCATCGGCCGTGGCAAAGCCGTCGGCGTCCAGCAGGTTCTTTCCGGCGAGCGCCTCAACCACCGGACGATAATCGAGCGGGTCGCCCTTCCGTGTTGAATAGCGGTACGCGGTCTTTGCAGGGTTCCAGTCAATGAAGGCCCTTTCGCCTTTGGAATTCATGACCATGAAACGATTGGGCTGATTCGGGTCCAGGCCCGTCACGATGTCGGCGCCTTTCAGATGTGTGAGCAGTTGCACGAGTGTTTCGGTCTCGGCGGATGCATTGTGGATTTCCACCCACGATTCGATCCCGGTCGTTGGCAGGACAACGTCTTTTGGATTCTCAATGGATTCTGTAATTTGGTAGCCGGCCTTTTTTAGAAAGGCCCCAACCTGGACGCGCTTGACGGAGCCGGCGTGATTGTGTCCGTGGTCCGAGAGGATCAGGATCTGAAGATCGCGTCCCTCCCAGGCTTTGTAACGGGCGCGCAGTTCCTGGATTTGCTTATCAAGCATGCAAAGCACGGCAAAAATGTCGCGGTCCAAGTGCTGCGCATCGTCCGTGGAACGAATGTACACGTAATAGCTGCCGTCGTTGTCCGTGGCGCTCCAAAAGCCTTTGATCATTTCGTGCATCTCGTACTCAAACGTGTGAACCGGATAAACGTAACCCATGGTGCGAAGCAAATTGTTCCCCAACTCCCAGTTCATCTGCGCTTCGTGCTCCATGGTTGTGGTGATGCCGTTGATGGCGATTGGTGAATTCGCAGCCGCGCTGAAATACGTGCGTTGGTATCCGGGCAGCGGGCGGTCGCCGAAAATGTCGGTCCACGCGACGTCGCTCGTGGACGGAAACGTTGAGACGAGGCGGCTGACCGGAAAGTATCCTTCACTAGAACTGAAAGCCTGACGCTGGAACCGGTTTCCCCAAAGGTTCGTGCAAGTGATCCCTTCCTGCAGGGCTTTCATGTCGCGGTAGGCAACGCCATCCAAGCCCAGAACCAGTCGTGTGGGGAGCGCCAAGCCCTTGAAAGGGAAGACTTGGAGGGCCAATAAAGCCAATAAAACAAGAAGGACAGGCCGACGCACATTCCCACCTGGATGAACTGACGTGCCGGAACTCGGGCCAAAAAACATGGGGCCAATGTTTAGCTGATCCGGTCGGATGTGTCTAAGATGAAATGATAAATTATTGGAAGTGAACCACCCATCACCCGATTTCAGTTGCTTGTTCGCAAAAAGGGAAAGTGCTTGAATAAGCCAACCGATGCCATTTAAACTCACCGACGACGGTGAACGCATTCAACTCACGCACGCACAGATTCAGCGCGCCATGAAACCAAGAGATATATTCAAGGACATCTTCGGCCTGGCGGTCCGACTTCTAGGACTTGTTTTTCTCTATTTCGGTTTAAGCGCCGTGCCACCGTTGCTGGACTTCGGAGCGATTGAGACTGCCGGCAGAGGCGACATCCTGAATGTGATTTTGCCCGTGGTATTTAATCTGGCCGTTGCCTGGTGGCTGATTGGCGGTGGACTGCTGGTACGCCGGGCTTACCCGGAGGCGCCGAGGATTTCGCTTCATCCCAATGCGCGGGACGAAGGCGTGGCGCCATTGGCCAAACCCACCCAATCCCAAGGAACGAAGGACATGGAAACAGCCGAAAAAAAGCTCGCCTCATTGGTGGGAAAGCCGAAAAACGGCCACGCCGCCTGACATTACCCGGAGCGAACAGCATAATTTCAAACCAGACCATTCCCGATCGCTTCCAATCTTGCGCTGAAGCCGATTATATCGCAAGATCCGTCTCTCAGAGTGAATGGTGTTATTTTGTAATGGATAATTCAGCCGCGCTCAAACAAGACATCAAACGATTGATGGTGGAGAACCTCATGCTCCAAATCAGTCCGGAAGAAATCAGCGACGACCAGCCATTGTTTGGCCCCGGCAGTCTGGGTTTGGATTCGGTGGACGCCCTTCAATTGGTTGTGGCCATTGACAAGACGTATGGACTCAAGATTGCCGATCCCGAGGCCGCACGTCAGATTCTTCAGAGTGTCACCACCATGGTGGCAGCCGTCGCCAAACATCAGAACTCGCTAAGGGGTAAGCCGTAAGCCTGCGGCACACTGCGCCTAGTCCACTTTGTTCGGGTGAAGATCGGATTTGATGACCGAGCCGTCCGTCGCGGAAAGGACCACCACCCCGATGTCCGCCTGGGCCTCTGGCTTCTTCAGCTTCGCCGCCCACAATTGAACCTTCCACACCGGCCCTTCATCTCCGTGTTCCAGCGTCAGTTTGGACGCTTTCAGCGTCAAATCCTTCAACAGCGGCTGCGATATGGCAATATGCTCCTTTTTATTGACGAAAGCGGTCATGACCACACGGAAGCACCTTACGAGGTGTTGGCCGGAGTGGCGATTCGTGAGCGCGACCTCTGGAACTTTATTCAAGCAGTTCCCAAAGCCATAGATTTTAAGACGGCGTGAAAATGCTTTTTGCTGGCGGGCGGATATTTTTTCTCGTGCTCGCTCGCAAACTGTTCCAGTTTGTTTTTTTCTCTGGCTTCTTTGAGGTGCATGGAATTATTGGGGAATTAAAAATTCAATTAGATACATCTTCCCTTCTGAATTATCTGCGCCTATGCCAATTTCTGCGACCAAATACCCTTTTTGATAATTTGTTGAAACCCGAAGTGTGGAAATGTCCCAGTAGCTATTTTTGGGGATGGATTTGTCTGCATCATAACGCCAATGGTTCATTTCAGGATTTAATACAGGTTGTTGAATCCACCCATCGGAAAGTATATTGGTAGGAGCAATAGCGCCCGTAAAATCAACAGAGGCGTGAATAGCGGGATATTTTGCTGTATTCATTACTCGCATTCTTATTTCTCTGTTTGTGGTTAGGGCGACGAAGTTCTGAGCTTGGGTTACCGTTCCTGCCGGGTATTCACTAACAATTAAAGTGGTTTTATCATTAACCCATAACGCAATGTTGGCCTGCGGATATGCCGCGCTTCTTAAGACGTTTGAAATCGAACCTTCAAAATTGCTGGAAACCTCCATGATGTGAGTTGATTGAAAATCAGCTATTTGGCTGTGAAGCGATACATTTTCAGTTTTCAAATCCGAAATTTCCATATCCTTTTCGCGCTTCGTTTCGGCAGCATCAACTTTCAAATTTACAATCATTGTGTTTGCAGCATCCAATTGAGATTTGTAACTTTTGGCAAGGTCATCATTGCTTCGAGCATTATCATCTGAACTGCGAATTTCGGATTCGTCATAACAGCCACGACAGAAAACGCAAATGACGCCAGTGACTATAACAACGCCACACAGGAATTTTAATGCTGCTCCCTTTCTCACAGCACCCCCATGACTTTTGAAATCGTCCGCGAGCGTGTCGAACCCATACCAACGCCAAAATGTTTCATGGCACCCCTTAATGAATTCACGCCATGTAGAAGGTTTTTCTTCTGGCTTTGGGGCAAGCGGTTGAGGTTGGGTGGGCAACTGGTCTGACATCTACTTACAGCATCCGAAAAATCACCAGAACTGTCAAATCCCGCATCACCGTATGCGAAGGGGATAATTCCGAATCATTTTTACAGACTGCCAGCAAAAGCCTCAAGTTTGGTTCAAGGCTTGAACGCTACGGATTTCACGATTTGCGCCGTATAACGGATTCAAGGTGTTTCCGGTTTCCGGCAACAATCTGCTCCTGCACGACTCGACAGCGCAATCTAACCGCCCATGACACTACAAGTTGGCTCCATTTAATGGAGCCAACTCCCAGCAACAATCTGCGACACCAAGACCAGTGGCGGGTAATGAAAGACCGCTCTTGCTTCCCCAAGAGGCATCTTCAGCGGCGCGTTCACGAGCACGGCTGCGTTTTAAGTTGTTGGAGACGACCGCGCAGGGCGAACGTAAGCGCTTTGACGGTGATCTCCGAAGTGAGGAACGGTTTCCCCATCAGGTCGTTGCCACCGTTGCGACTCATTTGGGCGCGCGTGTCGAAGTCGTCATGGCCGGTCACAAACACCACGGGCGTGGCGCGGTTGGGAACGGTATCGCGAATTCGTGAGCAGACCTCGAACCCGTCCATGCCGGGCATGACCACGTCCAGAAAAATCACGTCGAATGGTTTTTCCAGCGCCAAGGCAAGCGCCGCCTCTCCGTTCTCCACGCTTTCCGGCTTTTTAAAAGCCGTTTGCAGGGCGCCGACCATGACCCGGCGCGCCACGAGATCATCGTCCACCACCAGCATGTGAAGCGGCGGATGGATGGCCAGGTCCGCTTTCATTCCCGGCACACACAAGTCATTGAGCAAATCCACCGCGGCGGCCATGGTGACCAGCGTGGACGGAGTGGATTGATTGGAATTCTGCAGCAGTTTTCTGAACAGTCCTTCCAGGGCGGCACTCATTTGATAAGCCGGATGCACCACCCCGGGGCCGGTCTTGGGAACCAATGAATTAATGCGCAGGAAGCCATCCACCAGCAGGGTCTGCCGCATCTTCTCATCCGGGGTCTGAAGCATCGTCTGACAAAGTTCCCGCAACGGGCCAAGATGTTTTGACGCGCGGGCCAGGAAGGCATCGGTAAACCCGCCCGTCGCCGGCGGCGTTGGTAGCGGCGGTCGCGCGGCGTCGGTTGACCGGGCAGCGGGACGCGGACCATCCGTGACCGTCACCAACGAATCCGCCGTGTCCTGGTCCTGGTCGGGTTTCAGGAGAGGTTTCTGAGCGCGCCCCTTGAGGAGACGACCATGCAACGCGAGCGTGAGCGCCTTGACGGTGACTTCAAAGGTGAGAAACGGTTTCCCCATGAGATCGTTGCCCCCGCTGAGGGTTGACCTGCAGCGCGCGTCGAAGTCGCTCTGGCGGGTGACAAAGATCACCGGAGTGGCGCGGTTGAGAACGGTGTCGCGAATTTTTGTGCAAAGCTCAAAGCCGTCCATGCCCGGCATTTGCACGTCGAGGAAAATGACGTCGTAAGCCTGCTGGCTGGCCTGGGCCAAAGCCGATTCGCCATCCACGGCGAGGTCCGGCTGGCTGAATGTTTTTCTCAGCGAGTGGGACAGGGCCTGGCGGCTTATCAGGTCGTCGTCCACGACCAAAAGCCTGAAGGGACGTCCCGTCAGGAGATACGGCTGCAATCCCGGCACGCACAAATCGCCCAGCAAATCCAGGCCGCCCGCGACGGTTCGCAGTGTGGAAGGCGTGACGTTTTTCATTTTTCCGGTGAGCTGTTTGAGCAGTCCCTCCAGAGCGGAAGCCGTCTGCCATACCGGGAGGGCCTCCGGAAAACCGGCCTCGCCTTTCAGCACACCCATCTCGAAGTACAGATACTTCAGCATTCTTTGCCGGGCCGGATCGCCCGGCTCCAGACCGATGTCCTGAAGGAGCTTTCGCAGCGTGCCGAGGTGCTCTTTCATCCGCGCGTAAAATTCGTTGAGCGGATTGTCCTGCTCCGGCAAGCCGGTGTGCGGTGATGTGGCCGGGCCGACCCGGAACGCCGCAAGGAATTTGCCAAAGGCTTCCTCCTCCGCGCGAACTTTTGCCGAAAGATCCCTCACGGTGGACGGGGCAAGCGCCCACGGATTGAACCGCTGGTTGATGTCAACGAGAACCCGGGGGGCAAATCTTCGGACAATCAGAAGCCCGAAAAAAACGAACGCGGCGGCGAAAAGAAGCGTCTGCAAGACGTTTCCGGATGAGGCGGTTGGGGTGGGTGCCGGGGTTGCCTCCACTTTCGGACCATTGATCAGGCTTGCCATAGCGGACCTTGGAACATTTCCGCCAACTGCATCAGGGATTGATACGCGCTTCCGGTAGCGCTCCTGGCGTTCCTTGGCGATGCTTTGATTTATATCCCATTGAATGGAACCCGGCTGTGGTGGCGGCGTCTCGAATTCGTAGGTATTCGTATCCGTAGCTCCGCACGATGCAAGGCACCAAAGCCCCGCCATTAAGAGAATCAGGGACGATTTAAACCACGACGCCCGTGCCACACCGGGAATCATTCGATGGGCAAAGCCTTTCGCCGCCATGTTGAACTGGTGTATCAGCCCAAATGGTTTCAATCGGGCGGCCGCTTGCGACCGCAAGCCAGACGCCAATCTGTCGCATGCCGATTTCGGTCCCATTTTTCTGGTCAGGCATGAAGTTTAACCGGGCCGGCGAACTTCTCCGCCGGCCGCGGAATTACGGCGCCGCATTCTGGCCGGGAGTCACGGTGGCCCACTTGCCGCGATTCACCACCAACAAACTCGGTGTCCTCGGTGGAAGCTTAAGAGGGTCGTCGAAATTAGCGTCATAAGCCCATTTACGTGTGGGCGGGTCATAATAGTGTTTAGTGTAGTTAATTCCGTTCCAAACATTGGTGGCATAAAGGCTCGGGAACATCTTGATCATCGAGCCGTTATACCAGAATTCAACCAAGGTCCAGCTTTCAAGAAAACGCGGGAAATTTTCCATGCCGCCGCTGTATTGGCCCGCAGTCGTCTCGACGGCGCCGGTAAGAATGGCGGCGTTGACGGTGGTGGCTGCGGCACCATGCATGCTACCGCTGTTCCCGTCCTGCCAGGCATCGGAAAGAATTGTGATGGCATCGGCCACCAGCGAAGCCGGCCGCGTAGTGGAAGTGTTGGTACTCAGGAGATTTGCCGAGTTCAATTGGTTATAGTCTTTCCAAACGTAGAGCGGACGTCCCGTGGCCACGGTAAGCCCGCTCGGAGGCAGTTGAAGTCCGTTGAACACGCGAACCGCGTTCAGGTTGGTGCCCAACGTGCGGCGATCCACTACATAAATGGAAGTCAGATTCGACCCAAGGAGGGCGGGACGCAGACTGGAATTGGTCAGGCTCCAGGCCGTGAGTGCTCCGATATTGATATCAATGGGCAGGACAGTTTTGCCCTCGCGCGCGTCCCAAAAACTGCTTGCGGTCGAGACAAACGTCGCCAGTTCATTGGTCGGGATGGGGGTCGAAAAGCCATTAAAGTTCCCGCTGGTGGCGCTGACGCTGGTATTCGAAACGGTTAATACCATGTCACACAGATTGTAAAACCGCAGTCGGCCAATGGGTGAGTTGGCGTCTTCGCCGGGGGGAGGCGGCTCGATGATTTCCCGGATGGCTTCCGGGGTGTTGGTGGTTCCGATGGGAAGCGTCAAGGCCGGAACGGGAGATTTTTTTTGGTCCAGATGCACATAGACCACACTGCCTGCCGGCGTGCCTGGGGGTGTGCCGCGGGTATCAAGCGGGTCCCGATGAAACAGGATGCTTATGACAGCGGTGACACTGGATTCAAACGTTAGTGAGTTAGCGTCAGGCTCGACATAGAGTTCCCCGTTGGAATGCACCCGTCCGGTAATGTCGAAAGGCTTACCGCAACTGATTTCCATTTCACCCGAGGAATACATGGTATGCTGGTAAATGGGGATGCTGGTCAATTGCAATTCCTGAAGCACACCCGCCGTGACGTCCTGCGGGCTCGCAGTATCCCGTGCATGTGACACGATCGTGTAAGTCGAGACAAACCCCTTCAAGCCGGCGTAAGTCGAGTCCAGCACGATGTAGTTGCTCGCCGCTGTACATTGCACATAAGTCTGGCCCGTGTGACCGCTCCCGTCATCAAACACCCATGTGCTCCAGTATGTGGAGTTCGACGACGTGGGCACTGTGTTCTGATAGGTGTTCAGATTGTTGATGACCAATTTCTCACCACCAGACAGGTAATCATGGTTGATCTGGCTCACTACCTTTTCCGTGGCCGCTTCCGCCGCCGCGACCGACCGGTTATATTGAATGGAACGGTACGTCAATCGGGTGCTGCCGACTGACCATGACATCGCCGCCGCCAGCAGGGCCAGGGCAATGGCACTCATAATCATCGTCAGCATCAGGGCGCTGCCGGTCTGGTTCCGCTTTTGGTTTGTAATGGCGGTTTTCATGTTCATTGCAGCGCGCGTCGTGTCATGGAGGTTTCCATTTTATAATAATCCGCGCCCTGCATGAAACGCGCTGGTTGATAGAATTCAAGGGTGAGGTGAATCAACCGGTTGTTTTCGATGTTGGTCAACACATTTCCCGAAAAATTCTGCGCGGTAAATGCGATGGTGTTGGTGACCGAATCGGCCAGGATGACGGTATTGGTGCCGCTCGGGGTGGCCACGGTTTGACTGAACGTCTCGTCTGACGAATTGACAGAATAAACGATGAAGTTATTGGTATCCGTGGTTGGATAGATAAGCAGGCTGTTGCCCTGCTGCGTCTCCCCATCCAACAGCCCCTCGAAAACATTGTTCGTCGTAACATTGCCGACCTGCACGCTGTCACAAGCGCGGACTTCTGCCGTTATTTTTCCGACCGTTTCACGGGACCACCTGATGGCATTGAGCTTGGTTTCAGTGATTTGAAACATTCTCAAGCCAAAAAGATTCGCGGCAATGATTCCACCGACCATCAGTAGAAACACCGTCGTCGCAATGAGGATTTCCGGCAGGGTGAAGCCTTTGTCCGGCAATCTGCCGCGACCAGAACCTGAAAATGGAACTTGAAGCTTCATTGGTCGGGGGCTCGGATGGTTTCAACGGTGTTGGTGATCCACGCGGTTCCACGGAATTGCCAGATGCAATCCACCCGGATGTTTTTGATCGGCGGGGTAACTGAAATCTGTGAAATCGTCGTCACAATGGTGGCAGACGTGCCGCCTGAACCGGAGCCGGGCATATCCAATGAGACGACCTCGTCAGGAAAATTCGTGGCAACCAACTGGTCCACGTTTGTCGAACCGGCTGTATCCCACTGGGCGCTTCGTGCCTGTTCGATGCGTTCCAATGCCCTGGCACTCGCCGCCTGAACGAGTTCGGCCTTTACGGCAGACGTCGTGCAGTAGATATATCCTGAGATGATTCCCCCCACGGTCAGCCCTGTGATGGCCAGGGCGATAACCACCTCAACCAGCATCATTCCCGCCTGCCCTCGCGGCGGGAATTGAACGACTTTTTGATTTGAAAACCTGGTTTTCATCGAATACTGATCTGCCCGCCAACCGGGGCATTACTTTGCTACGCAAAAAATCCCACAGATTTCAACTTTCCAGGGCAAATTCAGCATGTTTCGGTCCAATTAAAGCGGTAAAAGTCATGTTTGAATTGCACGGGCAAACCCATGGTAACTTTCGCAAACGGGAAGGTTGCGGTATAACGTTGACAGCCAAAGAAAAAATGCCGCTCCAGTTTCCCGGAGCGTCCCTTTGAATTTTCAGGCGGGCATGCCCCGCCCTGTGAAATGGTCAATAAAAGCTGGTACGCGAGGCGGGGGTCGAACCCACAACCTTCGGCTCCGGAGGCCGACGCTCTATCCAATTGAGCTACTCGCGCAAGTTACTTGAAACAAATGACTTGAGAAGATAATAGCTTAAGCGATATTTTGGACTTATAACCTGCTATTGTCACCCTGTAATTCAGGCATGACAAATAAGCCTCAATTATCCTCGGGCGCAGTCTTCCACAAGGTCGCTCAGAATTTATATCGGCTCGAATCATCCAAAACATATTATGCCCTGTTCAAACGTGCGGGCAAGCAAATCCGGGTAGTGTCTTAATTTGAAATTTATTAAAAAGGAACATCTCCACAAAGAAGGTTCTCAAAAGTTTCGGGATACCCCTTAATCAATCCGACATCATGTTCATCAAGGGAAAACCATTCGCCCCTTAACCGTTTTTCAGCAAATTGACCGTGAATTCTCCGTTCGGCTTCTATTGAATCTGGCACTTCAATTACGGTTATGACCGTAAGTTTAATTGGCATATTCCCGGCAACACTCAATGGCCGTTTGTCGGGATTAGTGGTTCTGCCAATCTTGTAGCCGAAATCGGATTTCGTGAGATAAATATACTCTTTAGGCCGAACATAAGGGGGTGGAGGTTGCGACATTGCATATTTCAGGGTTTCCTCGACCTCTTTTGGAACAAGAGCCGGAGTTGAATCCGTCCGTGTCGTTTTGGGCTTTCGTTTCATGCGATGAACTATTTCTTTAAATCGCTCACAATCGCAGCCCTAACCGCCGTTTCCGCTGACCTGACTGGCGGGATTTCCAGCACGGTCACAAATCGCTCGTCTTTGTCGTCTTTGCCCGTTGGATGCGACCAGCCGTAACAGCGTTTGGCTTTGGGGTGGCCTTCCAAATCAAACACCTCGACCTCGCCATTCCAGACAGTTTGACCGTGAAACACTTCATGCACCGGCACGGTATTGCGGTGCCTTGCGCCGCAGTTGTGCAAGTGCTGAATTGTCGTCTGTAATCGTGTTGCGCGCCTTTCGGTTTGGCCGTCTCTGTTGCTTTGTATGCGTTTTACGGAGCAGGCTTGGCTTCCTGGTGGTAAGCCCGACCGGATTTATACAGTGCCAGCAACTGTTCATCTTGTGCCGCAAAGTCGTTCTGCCCCTGCGCCAGAGCCGTCGCGCGGCCTTTCTGGGCGGTGACAACGGCGTCGTCGAAACGGCCGGCTTCGGCATAGGCAGCGGCGAGAGTTCTGATCAGAACAATCTCTTTGTATTGAGTTTGTTGACAGGCCCGTTCGGCCAGGCGCACCGCCTCGTTGCCGTTGCGCAAGCCGGGGTCGGAAGCCGTGGCCCGCAACCAGGCAAGATTGTTCAGGGCTGGGTACGAATTCGTGTCCAATTCAAGCACTCGCTGTAAATGATTGACTGCGTCTGAAAGCTGCTGTTTATCCGCGGAAATCTTGGCCAGGTCCAATTCGGCTTCGACTTCCTTCTCTCGTCTCGATTCTTGAACGCTGATAAATCCTTGAGGTCCGATGGTGTATTTGCCAAGTTCAGACTGCGCCAAGTGGTCGGGCTGGAGGTCTTCAAAGATGATATAATACTGCCAAGCTACAACTCCGGTGGAGAGCGCAATCAGCATGATGGTCATCGGAAGCAGAACCGGAAAGGTTTTGCGCATCGCCCAAGCCGGGGTTAATCCGGCAGACCACTGGCTGGTTGCACCC
>JBEKMU010000025.1:0-25906 GCA_049523555.1 Verrucomicrobiota bacterium
CAGCAGTGCGTTGATGACGAACGTGAACAGCCCGAGCGTGAAAATCAGCAGCGGCAGCGCAAAGAACATCAGGATGGGCCGGATGAACGCGTTCAAAATCCCCAACAGCGCGGAGGCGATCAACAAATCGCTCCAACGGCCGAAGCGGATGCCCGGCACGATGTAGTAAGCCACCAGCACCGCGAGGGTGTTGATGAGCCAAACTTCCAAAAAGCGTAGAGATCGTTTTGTTCTAGGCTGCATATTCGCACGATAAAAAACAGCGTTCCGCAAAATGCGTCAGTTCCCAGGCGAAAACAAGGAGCGTTTTTGGTATCAATCCGGATCGGGCGTAACCTAGCACAACCACCGGAGCGCCGGGCTCCGCCCCGGCAATGAGTGGCACAGGCCATTGTCAGCAGGGCCGATTTGGAAATCGGCGTTCCAACTCATTGGTCGTTTGGGTGACAGTCTCGGTTGCGCCCATCCTGCTCTTAATCGCAATCATCGGATGAAACGGATCGGGATTATGATTAAGATTAGGGAAGCGCGGTTTTTTTTGATGGATTCCGGCGGGCGGGCACGCCAATTTATCAGCGTTACCATGAAAACACCCCTTTTCCTTTTCGTTGTGTTCATCAGCCTGGCCGCCGCGCCGGGGATGAAGGCCCAGAGCGTCATCGCGCCCGGGGCGAAACTCCAAAAGCTCGCGGGCAATTTTCTCTTCACCGAAGGCCCGACGTGTGACACGAACGGCGATGTTTTTTTCACCGACCAGCCAAACAATCGCATCATGGAATGGAGCGTGGACGGAAAACTTTCCACGTTCATGCAACCCGCCGGTCGCGCGAACGGGATGTATTTCGACGGAAAAGGCAACTTGATTGCCTGCTGCGACGAGCGCAACGAACTTTGGTCCATCGCGCCCGACAAAAAGGTGACCGTGCTCGTCAAGGATTTTCAGGGCAAATACCTCAACGGCCCGAACGACGTGTGGATTGCGCCCAACGGGGCAATGTATGTCACCGACCCGTTTTACAAACGCAAATGGTGGGACCACGACGCCATGGCGCTCACCAACGAAGAAGTTTTTTATCTTTCACCTGGCCGGAAAAATTTGACGCGTGTGACCGATGACCTCAAGAAACCCAACGGCATCACCGGCGCACCGGACGGGAAAACACTTTTTGTCGCCGACATTGGCGCGAATCAAACCTGGCGTTATGACATTTTGCCTGACGGTTCACTGACGAACAAAACACTGTTTTGTACGAAGGGTTCGGATGGCATGACGATCGATGAGGAAGGCGACCTCTACCTTTGCGGCCGCGGCGTGACGGTTTTCGACAAAACCGGCAAGCAAATTGAACGCATTGACGTGCCGGAACCGTGGACGGCCAACGTCAGTTTCGGCGGCAAGGACCACAAAACACTTTTCATCACCGCGAGCAGGTCACTTTATTCGATTCAACTGCGGGTCCAAGGCGCGAATCCGGCGAAGTAAGACAAACTGTCAATCGTTGTTCCTCTGCCGGCTCCGGTTCGTTTTGCGGGTGTTTCAGACCGGGCATTTTTTCGTTGCATCTGATTTAATCATCCCTTAAACAATCAACTGAAAGGCGAGCCGTGCCTAATCTTGAAGGGCGCCTGACTGACCAGGCAAAGGTGACGTGGAGGCACGTAAAACGCAGTTGCATCAGGAAAAAACAGGAAAATTATGCCAGAACAACCGGAGACAAAACAAGAGAGGGTCATACGCATCGGGCCGGATCAGGTGACGGTGACTGACGACGAAGTGGTCATCGAAACAAAACATGAAATGCCTGATTGGAAGGTGCAAGATTTGAATACGCCGGCCATCTATTTCGAAGACAAAAAATATCTGCTGGCAGACAAGGGCGCGGCCCAGTCTCCCTATTCGATCCGTTACGTTCTCCGGCCATGGCCGGCGGGCAAAACCGCGAACGCCAAAATATTCCACACTTACGACGCGAAGGCTGTGGCGGAGAGGGATTCAGCCCGGCGCGGTGAAGCGCTCAATGGGGTGGTATGGGCATGCCTTCTGCCCCTCTATCCGTTTCTGGGATTGCTTTGGTCCGGTACTCAGCAGCGGCTCGTCCGGTTTGGTTACTTGCCCCGGACGATCACGGGAATTTCCATCTTCACCATCTTTGGCTTGATGCTGGCACAAGGCGCGTTCATGGCCCTGTTGCTCAACGCCAGCGCCCGCAGCGGGAAGATGATGATTGGCGGAATGCTCCGGGCCTTTGTGGAACAGAATTATCTTCAAATCGGTCCCGTCAGCATTCCCATAGGCGTCTTCGATGTCTTGCTGGGTTTTTTGTTCCTGGCGGACGTGTGCATGCGTTATTCGCACTATTTGCGGGAGGATCAATGGACCGGGGGATTTTTCGAGTGGCTGGTACCGCGGTCTCTTCGCAGGAACAGACCTTGAATCCGGCCCCAAAAATCTTTTCCGCCGTTTTGATTTCCGGCAGTTAACCGGCGTCATCGCCCGAAAGCCTGCTTTGGCGGGTGAAAGCTGAAGTGCGGCTTCAACTTAAGAGGCTGGAAGAGAAGCAGTTCGCAGTCCATCTGGAACTCTTGGTGAATAAAATGTGAATAACTTTCCGGACCGCCACCGTTTCGAGGCACGGTGTATGCGGCTTGTGACGGAAACATGGGCAATAATTCACACGACGCCTCGCAACTTTGCCGTGGGGTTGAAATAACGCTGGATGGTTTGCCGGTGGAGTTGCCGGCGGGACATCGTTCCCTGAGCGCCATTCGCTGTTATCTCGAAGCCCTCGCCTTGGAAAGACAGCGCATCCTGTGTTCGTTGAGCGTTGACGGTGAGCCGGTAAACCTTGCCCTGCCGTTGATTCATGATGGAACTTTTTGCCGTGTCGAGGCCGGGACTGCCGATCTGAAAGAAACGTCCGTTCTACTGCTCAAAACGGCGTTGCAGCAGGCTGACCTTGCCCGGGAATATGTTGAGACAGCCATCACCCTCGTCCTCATCAACGATGGCCACGTGGCGCGCGAGCTCTGGTGGAATCTGGCCAGACAACTCAAGGAACCGATCCTCACGTTGAGCCTGTTGCCGGACAACACCTGCGGGCCGGGCAATGGCGGCGCGTCGCTCACCCAGCTCCGCAAGTGGCAGCTGGAACAGGTTGCCGCCATCATCAGGGACGTGGACGAAGCCTGTCACTCGGAAGACACCATCCCGCTGTCGAATGCGCTCGAAAACCGCGTGTTGCCGTGGCTGCAAAAACTGAATGAACTCATCAGCCTGTGGCATGAAACAGTCATGGCGGGCGAGCAGCTCGGGACAGGCTGCGCGGCTTCTTGAACCCAGGTGGGCGGTTCTTATCGCGTTGTTCTTCGAGACGGCTTACGGGAGAACATTTTGGTCTTCGGTGGCTTGCCGTTCATTCAGCGGGCGTTTCAGATTGGACAAAAGAAAGAACCAGTAAATGGGCGCGAAGAAGGGATTGATTCCCAAGGTAATGAGGATGTAACCGATCAAAACCAGCGGCCGGTTTCGAAATCGGCCGGTGGTGCCGTTTCTCAACACCTCGCCTTCGGAGAACACGTTCACGAAGGGCATCAGGTTGTTATAGGGACCCACGGCCTTTCCACAATGTCTGCAAAACCACGCAGTGGGTGGTTGTTGAGTCAAACAGTGCGGGCAAACCTCCATCGTTTCCGGTTCGGATAATTTTTGCTCGACCTCGGCATCCCACGGATCCGGTTTGATCGGCGCTTCGCGGACCCAAACAATCAACTGCCACAAGCCGGCAAGTAACAAAAACGTTATGCCAAACCCGCCGATGACCTGATATGGATCGCTGGTTACCAACATGGTCGGTTGCCGCAATCTCCCACCGTGTCATTGCCGGGTCAAGGGACGTTTGCGAATGTTTTGTCGGCGGTGGACGCGCCTGCTTCGCGTCTTGATTTGCGAGAGGCAAAGGCTTTCATCAACGGCGCGGCTGACAGGCAAAAGCCCAACCGTTTGCCTGTCGTAAGCCTATTTCCCCAAGTGGTTTTCGATGCAGGTGATCAGGTCGTCGAGCTTGACGGGTCTGGCCAGAAAGGTGAGTCCGCCGATATCGCCGGCGGTTTGGGATGAGGCTCTTCGTTCTTTGGCCGGTTCATGCCGCTATCCATTTTGGGTGTCGTATCCTAAGTGATGGAATTGCCCGCGTTTGATTACGCCGGTTGTTGGCGTAATTCAAATAAAAATAACTGGGAATCGTTTGACCTCAAGCCATGGACGGAGATCGATCTTTGTTGCGGACCGGCGGCAGGCCGCCGACTTCCGCCAATGTTGGATTGAGCGGAAAAACCTCCGAATGCCGCCGGTGTTCGTGGTACGAGTGCAAGGAAGTTTTTTTGCGGTGGGCATCTTCAAAGTCCATGTTTGGTGCCGGCTTTGAATGATGATGTTGCGAATGCCGTCGGTGGTGCCGCGGGCGGAAAATGACCGCCGCGGTGAAAAAAAACAGCGCAACCAGGATTAGAGTGCCCAAAAAAATAACGGCTTCACTGACGCTGGAACGGGAGGGGATCAATCCCCGAATCGCATTCTCCGCGTTGATGCCGTTGATCCCGGCCAATAGAATTGGAATAGTCATGGTTGCTCAATTTCCTTTCCTTACGGAACGACTTTGCTTTCCTCGCCGTCGGTTGTCATATCGCTGTTCAAAGATTGCACGCAGCAACATAAAGCGTGCCATCTGACGTGCAATTTTGCGGCGATTTTGAGCAGACTGACTGAAATGCTTGCGCTCAAGCGTGGTCTTATCGCGCGTTCTTCCGATAACTTGCCGGTTGCGCTTTCACCCCCGTGGCCGGCTGGCCACCGTCAATCATTCGCTTCAGTTCCTTGATCTGGTCACGCAGCAGGGCGGCCTTCTCGAATTTTAGCTCGTTTGCGGCGGTGAGCATTTCATCTTCGAGTTCCTGAATCGTCGTCGTGAGGTCCACATCCATGCCGGCGTCCTTGAGCACGGCGTTGGCTTTTTCGCGCTTCGATTCGTAAGTGGCCAGGCTTTCTTCCACGGCGCGGCTGACGCTGCGCGGCGTGATGTTGTGTTCCTGATTGTAATCGAGTTGGCGTTGGCGGCGGTATTCGGTGACGGTTAGAAACTTTTTGATGCTGTCCGTCATCACGTCGGCATAGAGAATCACCTCGCCGTGGAGATGGCGCGCGGCGCGGCCGGCGGTCTGAGTCAGACTCGTCTCGCTCCGCAAGAAACCTTCCTTGTCGGCGTCGAGAATTGCCACCAGTGAAACCTCCGGCAAATCCAGCCCCTCACGCAGCAGATTGATGCCGACGAGCACGTCGAACTCGCCTTTGCGCAGGGAGCGCAAAATTTCGACGCGCTCGATGGCGTCAATCTCGCTGTGAAGATACTGGACGTTGATGCCGATGCCGCGCAGGTAATCGGTCAGTTCCTCGGCGGTGCGCTTGGTGAGCGTGGTAACAAGCACCCGTTCCTTTGCATCGGCGCGTTTGCGGCATTCCTCGATGAGATCGTCAATCTGGCCCTTGAGCGGTTTGAGCGTGACTTTAGGGTCAATCAGCCCGGTCGGGCGCACGACCAGTTCCACGATGCCGGGCATTCTTTGGTCGGGCGCGCAGTCCCCTGCGCGCCGTTCCAATTGTGTATCCGGGGCGGCGGGCAGGGGACTGCCCGCCCTACCTTGCGCACTCTGTCGCGACCATGCCAGTTCCCTCTGTGCCGGGGTGGCGCTGACATAAATCGTCTGGCCCTGCATCGCCTGGAATTCCGGAAAGTTCAGCGGGCGATTGTCGAGCGCGCTGGGCAACCGGAAACCGTGCTCGACCAAAACCGTTTTGCGCGAGCGGTCGCCCTCGAACATCCCGCCGATTTGCGGCACGGTGGCGTGCGATTCGTCAATCACCAGCAGGTAATCCTTCGGGAAAAAATCAATCACCGTCGCAGGGCGCGAACCGGGCGGGCGCCCGGCGATGTGGCGTGAATAATTCTCGATGCCGGAGCAAACACCCATTTCCTCCATCATTTCGAGGTCGTATTCCGTCCGTTGCTTGATGCGCTGGGCTTCAAGCAATTTGCCGCGCTGCTCGAACCATGCGATGCGTTCGCCGAGTTCCTCGCGGATGGTGAGAATCGCGTGTTTCATTTTGTCGCCGGTCGTGACGAACTGTTTTCCCGGGAAAATGGTGACCGCATCGGGCAATTCAATTTTGTTACCGGTCAACGGCTCAAAACGCGTGAGACGCTCGATCTGCTCGCCGAAGAATTCGACGCGCAGACCGTCTTCGCGTCCGGCGGGGCGGACTTCCACCGTGTCGCCGCGCACGCGGAAATGGCCGCGCTCAAACGCGATGTCGTTCCGGTCGTATTGCAAATCCACAAGGCGCGTGAGGAATTGTTCGCGCGAAATTTCGCTGCCGACGCGGATGGAAATGACCATCGCCTCATAATCCTCCTTGCTGCCGATGCCGTAAATGCACGAGACACTGGCGACGACCACCACGTCGCGCCGCGCGAAAAGCGAGCTCATCGTGGAAAGCCGCATCCGCTCAATCTCCTCGTTCCGGCTCGAATCCTTCTCGATGAACGTGTCAGTGCGCGGGATGTAGGCCTCCGGCTGGTAATAATCGAAATAGCTGACGAAGTATTCGACGGCGTTGTTCGGGAAAAAACCTTTGAACTCGGCGTAAAGCTGCGCGGCGAGCGTTTTGTTGTGCGAAATGACGAGCGTGGGCTTGTCCGCGTTTTTGATGACGTTGGCGATGGCAAAGGTTTTGCCGGAGCCGGTGACGCCGAGAAGCGTTTGATGTCTAGCGCCGGACAAAATGCCGTCGGTCAGCTTCGCAATTGCTTGCGGCTGATCACCGGCGGGTTTGAAGGGCGCAACGAGTTCAAACATGCAGACGAAAGTAGAGCGATAACGGTCGAGCGTCAACGTGGGCTTCTTTAGGTGGGGCGAGGCTCCCGACGAGCCGGTCCCGGCACGCCGAAGTGAAACAAAGGCGGCTCGCGGGGACGCTCGCCCCACCGAAAATACAAACTATGTTCTCGACAAAAGTAGCAGGCACGAAATAGCGTCTTATCCGTGGGAAAAATCAGGCTGCGATTTTTGATGAAAGAACAAGTTACACTCCGATCATTATGAAATATTTCAAACTCATTGCGTTACTCATATTTGTTACCGTCACGAATGCTGGTGCGAGCGATTGGGCCGCTTTTTCGACGATTGAGAAGGAAGCAGATGGCAAATCGTTTAGAGAGACGGTATTTCTCGTCAATGATAGTTCGAAGACAGTTACTCTGAAATTTCCAAATTTTGAGTTTCCCGGTCACGGGGATACACCGGCGGAGAGCATCGGACCGATGGGGGATGTCGTTCTTGCGCCCGGGGAAGCGATTCGTTTCGTTCACATCATCCCGTTGGACAGAATAAACGGATTTGCAACAAGCATAGGCATTCAAGACATCAATGAAGACATACCGATTAAACGGCTTACCGTAAAGGCAAGCTTTGGACACAAATGACGGGACGAATGCGACAACTGCATGTTTGACCAAATTGCACTTGCCATTCTCCGCATTTCCACTATGATTACCTTGCCTGAGCGCCGCGTGTGCGGATGTTCATTGAGGCTGAGAAAAAACAGTTAAACCAACAACCTAACCTTCAACCCCGAAAGCTTTCGGGGTCAACCTCCGTTGCCACGGCAGCGTCGGTATAGTTAGGCAATGGAGCTTCGGTTCCCGCCAGCGCGGTTCCCAAGTTCCCGCAGTTCAAACACAGTTATGCTCACAATGGAAGAAGCCATGAGGCAGACCGGCTCGCTGCCGTTTGCCGCAGGCAATATCGTCAAAGGCAAGATCATCGAACTCCGCCCGAAGGAAGTTTTGGTGGACATCGGCTACAAAAGCGAGGGTGTCATCTCCGCCATGGAATTTGAGGACATCAAAACGCTGAAGGTCGGCGATGAAATTGACGTTCTGATTGAGAAGCTTGAAGACAAGGACGGCATGGTTGTCCTGTCGCACGAAAAGGCCGAGTTCAAGAAGAACTGGGACAAAATTCTCACGATTTGCAATGAGGGCGGCCGCATCACCGGCAAGGTCAAGTCGCTGGTCAAGGGCGGTCTGGTCGTCAACGTCGGTGTCGAGGCGTTTCTGCCGGCGTCGCAAATTGATGTCGTCACGCCGCGGAACCTCGCGCAATTCGTCGGCAACAGCTACGAGTTCAAAGTCGTCAAAATCAATCAGGAACGGCAGAATATTGTCCTGTCGCGCCGCGAACTGATTGAGCAGGAACGGAGCGAGCGCCGCGCGCAGTTGCTCGCCGAAATGGTGCCGGGCGACATCCGCAAGGGCACGGTCAAGAACATCACCGATTTCGGCGCGTTCATTGATCTCAACGGCATTGACGGCTTGCTGCACATCACCGACATGAGCTGGGGCCGCATCGGGCATCCGTCGGAATTGCTCAAGATCGGCCAGGAAATTGACGTGGTGGTGCTGGACGTGAACAAGGAAAAGGAACGCGTGAGCCTCGGCCTCAAGCAGAAGATGTCCAATCCGTGGGACAACATCGAAACGAAGTATCCCGTCGGCGCGCGCGTCAAGGGCAAGATTGTCAACCTCGTGCCGTATGGCGCGTTCGTGCAACTGGAGCCCGGCGTCGAGGGCCTGGTGCACGTCACCGAATTGTCGTGGACGAAGCGCGTCGCCAAGCCCAGCGACATGCTCAAGCAGGGCCAGGAAATTGAGGCCGTCGTCCTCGGCATCAACCGCGAGGAGCAGAAAATTTCCCTCGGCATCCGCCAGCTCGAAAGCAATCCGTGGGACACTGCCGAACAGAAATATCCCGCCAGCACGCACGTCAAGGGCAAGGTGCGCAACCTCACCAGCTACGGTGCGTTTGTTGAACTGGAGGAGGGCATTGACGGCATGATCCACGTGTCCGACATCTCCTGGACGCGCAAGATCAATCACCCGAGCGAGGTTTTGAAAAAGGGCGACGAAGTTGAGGCTGTGGTGCTCGAAGTAGACCGTCCAAACCAGCGCATCGCGCTCGGCATGAAACAGCTCGCGCAGGATCCGTGGGAGAAAATTGACCAGCTTTACAAGGTCGGCGATCTCGTCACCGGCAACGTCACCAAGCTCGCGAGCTTCGGCGCGTTCGTCGGGTTGAAACACGAGATTGACGGCCTGGTGCACATCTCGCAAATCAGCGAGGAACGCGTGGACAAAATCAAAAACGTCCTCAAGGTAGGGCAGGAAGTCACCGCGCGCGTCGTCAAAATTGACAAGGGCGAACGCCGCATCGGCCTGTCCATCAAGGCCGCCAGCTACACCGACGAACAACTCAAGGAAGAACAGAAACTCCTCGACGCGCTCAAACCCGGTGAAGACCTCGTGGCGTTGCAACACGCCTTCGACGCCGCCGACGAAGCGAAGCAGGAGGGATCCAAACCGGAATAAACCTGCGGGATTTCAAATCGCCAATTTCAAATCTGAAATTCGTTCAGGCGGGCTGGAAACAGCCCGCCTGTTTTATTTCGGAAGGTAGGGACGAGCTGCCGCTCGTCTCCAAAAATGGCCGCGCAGCAGCGCGGCCCTACCAGTCTATTATTCGGTGGTTTTCAAACTGCGGTGCCGGTAGTGTAAAATCTTGAACTCCGGCGTGCCGCTGATTTCCTCGACCAGTTCAAACCGGTTTTCAAACGGCGGAAAGAACGCGTCACCTTCCACTTCGCGCTGCACGAGCGTGAGGTAAAGATCGGAACAGCGCGGCAACGCTTGCGCATAAATCTCCGCGCCGCCGCAAATGAAAATGTCGTTGGGAAACTCGTCGGGGTTCAATTTGTTCAGCGAGTTGAAAATCAGAATTTCCGTCTCCTGTTTTTCCCCCAGCTTCATGAAATGAAACTGGTAGGCGCGCTTGAGATAACGTCCGCCGCGCCATTCGTGGTATTGCCCGAAAATCTCCGGGTGCCCCTTGATGAGCCGCTGCGGGTGCCGCGTGAGCACCATGTTTTTGCGGTTGGACAGCGGCTGGCCGAGGCCCTCGAACGTCTTGCGTCCCATCACGACGATGTTGCCCATCGTCATTTTTTTGAACCACTTGAAGTCGTCCGGCAGGTGCCACGGGATTTTGCCGCCCGCGCCAATCACGCGGTTGAGCGACATCGCGGCAATGGCTTTGAAGTGTTTCACGTCCGATTTTTAACGCAAAGACGCGAAGGCGCAAAGATTCTTTCCATTGCGTCCTGGCGTCTTTGCGCCTTTGCGTTGAATTTTTTTAAACCGCAATCGGCGCTTTGATTCCCGGATGCGGGTCGTAACCCACCAGTTCAAAATCCTCAAACTTGAAGTCATCAATCTTTTTTACGGCCGGATTCAATTTCATCCGCGGCAGCGGACGCGGCTCGCGCGAGAGCTGCAGTTTCGCCTGTTCAAGATGATTTGTGTAAAGATGCAGGTCGCCGAAGGTGTGGACGAATTCGCCCGGCTTCAGGCCGCAAACCTGCGCGACCATCAGCGTGAGCAGCGCGTAACTGGCGATGTTGAACGGCACGCCGAGAAAAATATCCGCACTGCGCTGGTAAAGCTGGCAGCTCAACTCACCGTTGCTCACGTAAAATTGGAACAGGCAATGGCACGGCGGCAACACCATCTTCTCAATGTCGACGACATTCCAAGCGCTCACAATCAGGCGGCGACTGTCGGGATTTTTTTTGATATCAGTAATCACCTTTGCGATTTGGTCAATGCCATGGTCGCTAAGTTCACGTCGTCCCACGGGTTCAACATTTGCATTTTGTTTGAACTCATTGAGGTCGAAGAGCGTTGGATGATTCGCATTGGGATCATTAACAGGATGTAAGCTGTATCCCGTCCAATGCCGCCATTGCTTTCCGTAAACTGGCCCCAGATCTTTTTCGTATTTTTCGTTGGCCCACTCGTCCCAAATTGTCACCTTATTCTCTCGGAGATAGCGAGTGTCGCTGTCTCCGCTGAGAAACCACAGCAGCTCATAGATAATGGAGCGGAGATGGACTTTCTTCGTGGTGAGCAGTGGAAACGATTCACGCAACGGGCAACGGATTTGCGCGCCAAACACGGAATAGGTGCCCGTGCCGGTGCGGTCGGCCTTGACCTTGCCGTGTTCGAGGACGTGCCGCAGCAAATCGAGGTATTGAATCATCGCGGGGAAAATTTAACCACGAAACCCACGAAAGACACGAAAAGAAATAATCCTCATTGCACCAACACCGACACCAACATTTGAGTCTCGGGTTCGACATCAGTAAAATAATGCCATGACTCGCCCGTAGAATTTTCACAAACAACATTTACAAACTCTTCCAGCGTTTTGAAGTATTTTGTATCCGCTTCAGCTTCAAACGCTCCAAGAGTTGATTCGTTTAAAATCGCTTCAAGATCATTGTGGGTCAGAATCTTGTTTCTTGCGGGGCGAATTTTTATGGCAAGTTCATTCAGTTGCGTTTGGAGTGATTGCAGTTTTGCTTTTGTGGTGCCATCCCATCCTCCAAACCTAATCATATAATCAAGCCCGAGATTGATTTGGCCTTGTTGAGCCGCTGGATCGTGAAGTTTAACAATTTGAAGCAAGAAATTCTCTTGAGTGATAATGCTGATATGAGAGAGTGCTTTGCCTGCTTTGGAAATTTTGAGTTTCGCTGAATTGTGATTGTCATCGAATAATTCCCGATGAGTGCGCCAAGCTTCGTAAGCCCATTGGCACAACATGCAGAATTTTTCAACGATAATATCAGAATGAGCTGTCATAAATAATCACGCTTTCGACTTTGTTTTGCCTGCCAATTTCTGTCCAGCGTTCTTTGGACGCAGATTGCACGAATTTTCAGGTGACAGTCGAGCGTATGTCCTCTCCCCGGGGGAGAGGAAACAGGTGAGGGCGAGCGTAAAAACTAACTTCATTTTTGAGCCGTATCTTTTACGTTTTCGAGGCTGGCATCCGGAAAATAATTTGGTTAAACGCCCGCCCTCATCCCGACCTTCTCCCCCAGGAGAAGGTGAACCGTTCGCCGCGTCTTCCCGTGTTTCATCCGAGGCTAAAATTCCCATGGGGTTCTGACAAAACGGTTCAGTTGAAATCGGCTCGCCACGCCTGACTTTTATTGCAAAACTATGCGCGCAATGCGAATCCTCGCCCTTGATCACGGAACCAGGCGCATCGGCGTCGCGGTGAGCGATGAAACCAAAACCATCGCGCAGCCACTGGAATACATCCCCGCCGAGCCGTTCGCGGATTTTCTGGAGCGACTCAGGCAATTGATCCGCGAAAAGGAGATTGACCTCATCCTTATCGGCCTGCCGCGCAACATGGACGGCAGTTACGGCCCGGTGGCGCAAAAAGTGGAGACGTTCGTCGGCGTGCTGCGAACGGCCATCACCGTGCCCATAAAAACCTGGGATGAAAGGTTGACATCGGCGCAGGCGAACCGGATTTTGATTCAGGCCAAAGTTCGTCGCGACAAACGCAAAGAGAAAGTGGACAAAATGGCCGCGGCCATCCTGCTCCAAAGTTACCTGGATGTGACAAGTGGCAAGTGACACGTGACACGAGCCGGTTTTTCCTGTCACTTGTCACCTGTCACATGTTACATAAATACAAATTAACCATTGCTTACGACGGCACCGGCTACGAAGGCTGGCAGGTGCAAAAAACCGGCACGGGCGTGCAGGAAAAGGTCGAGACAGCGCTGGCGAAGTTGTTTCCCAGCAAACCGCGCCTCCACAGCGCCAGCCGCACGGACACCGGCGTTCACGCACTCGGCATGGTAGCGCATTTTGAAATTCCCGCCGCGGAATTCAAGATGTCCACGCGCAAGCTCGCGTTGGCACTCAACGCGTGGCTGCCGGAAGACATCCGGGTGCTTTCGGCGGCTCGCGCACCGGAAAAATTTCACGCCCGGTTCGATGCGGCAGGCAAACAGTATCGTTATTTCGTCTGGAACCACACGGCCATGAATCCGCTCCTTCGCCACAGTGCGTGGCAGGTGACGCGCCCGCTCGACTTGAAAGCCATGCGCGCTGCCGCGCCGTTGTTTGTTGGGCGGCACGATTTCAAATCGTTTGCCGCCAGCCGGAATTACGAAATGGAATCCACCGTGCGGAGACTCAAGCGTTGCGACATCAAAAAATCCGGGCACTTGCTGACGTTCATCATCGAAGGCGACGGATTTCTATACAAGATGTGCCGCGGTATCGTCGGAACGATTGTGCAAGTTGGACTCGGCAAATTTCCGCCGGACGAAATCAAGCGCATACTGGCGAAAAAAGACCGGCGCGTGGCCGGCATGACCGCGCCGGCGCATGGACTGGTCTTGTGGAAGGTGTTTTACCAATAAGTTGATAGTTCGCAGTCAGTAGTCAGTGGCACCTGCCATCGTGTCCTGCTACTGACTACGAACTATTGACTACTGACTCATATGCACATCGTTTTAGTTGAACCGGAAATTCCGCCGAACACGGGCAACGTGGCGCGGCTGTGCGCCGCCACGAAAACGGTGTTGCACCTCGTCGAGCCGTTCGGCTTCAAGCTGGGCGACGCCCAACTCAAGCGCGCAGGCATGGATTACTGGCAGCATGTCGAATGGCATCGCTGGCCGAACTGGAAGGCGTTTGAACAAAAGCTGCCCGCTGACGCGCGGCTGTGGTTCATCGAGTCGAACGGCCCAAAGCTTTACACGGAGGTGAGTTTTGCGCCGGACGATTATCTGGTTTTCGGACGCGAGACGGCGGGTTTGCCGAAGCAATTACTGGAGCGAAATCGCAAGCGCTGGCTGCGGATTCCGATGTTCAACGAGAAATCGCGTTCGTTGAATCTGTCGAATTGCGTGGCATTGGTTTTGTTCGAAGCCTTGCGGCAGCAGGGATTCAAAGGCGAGATGGCATGATGCGTGATGCGTGCTCCGTCCAGCGGCGTTGTTCGACTTGTGGTGCCGCTTGACGCAATACGAAACACGCAAGATGGTTCGCAGTTGTCGAAGGCTGCTGTTTTGTTACACTGCAGGCATTGGTCGGGCGCTTGGCGCAGAGGCTAGCGCGTCTCGTTTACACAAAGACTTGAGTTTGCTGGACTCATTTGCCCCCATTGGGACTCACATGGACTGACGGGCTGATCTTGGTGCTTTCTTTACCTGCTGGGATGGACCCAATTGCCCCCCAAATGGACCCAATTTTTTTCACCGGGGGTGACAAATGGGGGTGACGATTTCTCTGATCGAGCAGCCATAACAAACTTAATGGTAGTGTCCTATGTGAGGACGTATCCCGCATTGCGGGACGACAAAATCCACCAGCAGCTTCAAGTCTTGCGTGACCGGGGCTTTATGATTCATCTTTTGTAGCGAATGGAAATTAAAATCGGTTTAAGAAGCAAATTGGATATGATCCGCCGCTTTGCCAAGGTCGCGGGCATGTTTTTGCTCATCAGGACGATTTGATGACGACCTTCAACCGCAAGGCGGCTTTCACAGCGATTTACACCGAGAGATATGTGTTGTCTCTCGTCTTTTTGTATCTTGCCTGGATCAAGTTCCATAAACCGTGGGCCAGCTGGGCCGGCTGGGCCGGGCAACCATTCTCCGAGCGCTTGGTCTTCAAAATTTGTGAGACGAGGTTGCTGACAGATGACAAAATTGTCATGTGAGGTTCAGGCGGCGTTCATTTTTGTTTTGTTTCATGACAGTGTTTGAATTTTCAAAACCACAAACATCAACTCAAAATCAAACTATGAAAATTAAATGGATTATATGTTCCGCGCTGGCCGCCGGACTGTTGACCGGCTGCGTTTGCGAAAAGGGTGAAAAGCAAGCCTGTCACAACAAACAGGCCAAACTCATGGCCGAAGCCAAAGTCACAAAGGCTGACGCCGAGAAAATCGCGCTGGCCAAAGCGCCCAGTGGCACGGTCAAGGAGGCAGAACTGGAAAAGGAAAAGGGCAAGTTGATCTGGTCGTTTGACATCACCACGCCGGACACCAAGTACATCACCGAAGTGGGCGTGGACGCCCTCACCGGTGAAGTAGTTTCCGTGGAAAAGGAATTGGCGGAAAGCAAAGCCAAGGAAGCGACCGGGGAGAAAAGGTAAATTCCCAGCGTCGCCGCCGTGACCATCGAGGATGGCGTGGACGCCAAGGCGTTCGAATACAAATTCTATGCGCTGGGCGTCGGGCTGGTGCAGGACGGCAATTTGCAACTCGTAAAACACAAGTTTGTCGGGAAATAATCCAGTTATGCGCGTGCTGGTGGTAGAAGACGAAAAGAAGACGGCGTCGTTTGTCCGCAAAGCGTTGCAGGCCGAAGGCTTTGCCGTGGATATCTGCCACAACGGCGATGACGCCTTGGCCGCGGCGCGGGCCACGCCCTTCGACGGCATCGTGCTCGATATCATGCTGCCCGGCCGCGACGGCTTGAGTGTGCTACGCCAGTTGCGCGAGCGCAAAAATGCCACGCCGGTCCTGCTCCTTTCCGCACGCGGCGAAGTCAACGAACGCATCGAAGGCTTGGACGCTGGCGCGGACGATTACCTGCCCAAGCCGTTTGAACTGGCGGAGCTGGTCGCGCGGGTGCGGGCCTTG
This sequence comes from Verrucomicrobiota bacterium, assembly GCA_049523555.1. Classification (GTDB taxonomy): domain Bacteria; phylum Verrucomicrobiota; class Verrucomicrobiia; order Limisphaerales; family UBA11358; genus UBA11358. The sequence continues at coordinate 15,631 of JBEKMU010000025.1, forward strand.
ACACGGCGGAGCGGCGAGAACAAATCCACCGTGCTGCGCGTGGCCGACCTTACGCTGAACACGGTCACGCACCAGGCGCAACGCTGCGGCGCGGAGATTGAACTGACCGCGCGCGAATACCGGCTGTTGGAGTTTCTTATGCGTTCTCCGGGCCGCCTGTGCGGGCGCATGATGATTCTCGAAAAGGTCTGGGACTACGATTTCGATCCGGGCACCAACCTCGTGGACGTTTACATCCGCCGGCTGCGCGAAAAAATTGACGCAAATTTTGAGCCCAAGCTGCTCCACACCGTCCGCGGCGCGGGCTACGTGCTAAAGGAACCGCCATGACCATCCGTACGCGGCTCAGTTTGTGGTATGCGGTGGTTATGTTCATCTCCCTGACGGTCATGGGCGTCCTACTGTATTTCCAACTCGTCATCGAACCCCGTCAACACGCGCGGAGACATCCCGAACGTCACCACACAGAACAGGCCATCGAACAGGACATGTTTGAAGACGTGACTGGCATCATGATGTGGTGCGGCGTGCCGGCGGCTTTGCTGGCAGTGGCCGGCGGCTGGTGGCTCATGAAAAAATCCCTCGCGCCGATGGCCAGCCTTACCCTAGCCGCGGAAAAAATCAGCGCTCATAATTTAAACAAACGGCTGCCCCGCACCGGCAGCGGCGATGAACTGGATCGGCTCACGGAAGTTTTCAATGGGATGCTGGCGCGGCTCGACGATTCGTTCAATCGCACCCGCGAATTCACCCTGCACGCCTCGCACGAACTCAAAACGCCGCTGACGGTTTTGTGCGGCGAAACGGAGACCGTTCTGCGCGACGAATCGCTTCCTGCCGCCGAGCGCGAACGCGCCGCCAGCCTGCTCGATGAATTGCGCCGCCTCGCGCGTATCGTGGACGGCCTCACGCTGCTGGCCAAAGCCGACGCCGGCCAAATCGCGTTGACGCCGGAGCCGGTGCGATGGAATGAACTGGTGCGCGACAATTTTGCCGATGCCCAAATCCTTGCCGAGCAGCATGGCATCCAAGTGGGACTGGCCGCCTGCGAAGAAGTCACCGTGCGGGGCGATCGGCATCGTTTGCGTCAATTATTGCTGAACCTTGCCGACAACGCCGTCAAATACAATCAGCCGCATGGCCGAGTGATGATGAGTTTGCGTCGCACTGGCGACACGGCCGAATTCACCATTGCGAACACCGGGCCGGGGATTCCGCCGGAAGTTTTGCCGCGGGTTTTCGACCGGTTCTATCGCGGCGATGCGGCGCACAGCAATGTTGTGGACGGCTGCGGTCTCGGCTTGAGCATTGTGCAATGGATTGTTTCCGCGCACCACGGAACCATCCAAGTCGAGTCTGTGCCGTCGAAGATCACAACTGTCACCGTGCGCCTGCCACTGGCGCAGGAAAACAAACCTCCATTATGAAGACCAACATAAATCTCACTTCGGTTTTCCGACGTCGCCGCACATGGCAGACGCGCTCATTGCTTGTGCTGGCGCTTTTTTCCTTTTGCCTGACTGCCGACATTGCTGCACGGGCCGGTGACAACATCGCTCAAGCGGGCGATGTTTTGCAGTTCGTCCTGCCCGGGGCTGCCGCTGGACTGACGCTCGGCTATTGGGATGGCAAGGGCGCATTGGAATTTGGCGAATCGGCCGCGCTGACAGTCGGTGTCACCTACGGTTTGAAATACGCGGTTAACGAAAAGCGCCCCAATGGTGGAGGCCAGTCCTTCCCTTCGGCGCACACCTCAATTTCCTTCTCCTCCGCCGAGTTCATGCGCAAGCGTTACGGTTGGGAGTATGGCATACCAGCTTACGCTGCCGCCTCTTTTGTCGCTTACAGTCGAGTGGAGGCGGGAGAACACCACCCACATGATGTGGTCGCGGGCGCAGCGATTGGAATTGTCAGCAGTTACATTTTCACCAAACCATACAAAGGCTGGCACGTACAGGCCGATGCCGATGGAAAATATTTTGGAATCAGGCTCAGTCGTGCCTGGTAGCACGCAGGTTGGATAATGAATTATCGAAACCAACTGGAAGATGGTGTGAAGTGCAAATGCGAATTTGATGGAGAAAACATTAAACGCCAATCAGGTTGAGCCGTGCTGGCAACGCGCGCTAATGCCGGCTGGAGTGTTGTCCAATATGAAATTGAAACTGAAGGAAGAACAGATCCATCTCCTTTTCAAAATTGGAGTCGTGATCAAGGGCATTGATGGCGCTTTGGAGGCGATTGCCGGCTTTGCTCTTTCTTTCACCACGCTGGCGTCACTCCGCAATGTGGTTGACTGGCTGACCCAAGGGGAACTACAGGAAGATCCGACTGATTCTGTCGCCAACCATCTCGTCAATTTTTTTCACCATCTCTCCGTCAGCACAAAACATTTTGCCTCCGTTTATCTTTTGACCTACGGGATTGCCAAGGTGGGGCTGGTGACCGGTCTTTTGCGCGGAAAATTGTGGGCTTATCCCGCAGCGTTAGCTGTCCTCGGCCTTTTTCTGTGCTACCAGGTGTATCGGTTCAGTCACAATCATTCGCTTGGGCTGGGATTGGTCAGCCTTCTCGATCTCATCATACTTGCCCTGATATGGCGGGATTACAAATATCTGAAAGCGCGTCGTGGTCATGCGTGAATCCACCGAATGTTGCCGTCTCAAACCAGAACGCGGCCTTTTATATCCATTCAGGTTGCACCAGAGCGCCCGCGTATGTCAGTCTTGAAACCATGCGCATCCTGGGTCCCCGGCTGTGCGACTAACAAGCGGGATGACGACGATGACGAGAAGGACGAAAAGGGCAAGGACAATAAGGACGAGGACAAACCGAAATCACGAAATGAGCATTCCGACATTCTCGTCAGACGAAAGCCGAAGTTCCGGATTTGAATACAATCGCGGAATTTTGGTAACAAGACTCTATTGAATGATGCAACGCTTTCTAAAAAAACCAATTATAGCAATTGCAATCCTGGCCTTGGTTGGCGGAGTCGGAGTCTGGTGGTGGCACGCGCAGAATGAACCCAAAGTATCGTTCCGCACGGCGGTCGTGAGGCGTGGTGACGTGGCCGCGACCATCAGCGCCAGCGGAACCATTGAACCGGAGGAAGTCGTGGACGTTGGCGCACAAGTCGCCGGGCTCATCAAGGCTTTCGGCACGGACATCAATGGCAAAACGATTGACTACGGTTCGGTAATCGAGGAGGGAGCTGTGCTGGCAAAAATTGATGACTCCGTTTATGCCGCTGCCCTCGCCGTGGCCAATGCACAAGTGGAACAAGCCAAATCCGGCGAATTGAGCGCCGACGCCAACCTTGATCAGATGAAGGCAAAGCTCATCCAAGTCGCTGCGGAGTGGAAACGAGCGCAAGAGTTGAGCAATGACAAACTGTTGGCACGCGTTGACTATGACACCGATCAAGCCAACTACGAAGTTGCCAAGGCCAATGTTGCTGTGGCAGAAGCCGCTCTCGCCCAGGCCAAGGCGGCCACGGTGCAAGCCCAAGCGGCGCTCGATGGAGCGCAACGGAATCTGGATTTCTGCATCATCAAGTCGCCGGTCAAAGGCGTCATTATTGACCGGCGCGTGAACATCGGCCAGACCGTGGTGTCCAGTTTCAACGCACCGAGTCTTTTCCTCATCGCGAAGGACCTGACCAAGATGCAAATCTGGGTGGCGGTGAATGAAGCGGATGTCGGCCGGATTGTTCCCGGTGCGCCGGTGACGTTCACCTGTGACGCCTTTCCGGGCAAACAATTCGAGGGCGCAGTCGGCAAGGTGCGTCTCAACGCAACCATGACACAAAATGTCGTCATGTATACCGTCGAAGTGAACACGGAAAACCCGGACAATGTTTTGTTGCCCTACCTGACGGCCAATGTGCATTTCGTGACGCAAAAGGAATCCAACGCACTGTTGGTTCCCAACGCGGCGTTGCGTTGGTCTCCGGCCTCGCTGGCGCAAATCTCACCGGATGTGCGCTCGCAGAATCAAGTTGATCCGTCAGCCAGTGATTCTGCTGGCGACTCCAAATCATCAAAACAAAACAAAGGTTCCAAGGAACGTCAGGGAACCATTTGGTTGAAGGATGGTGAATTTGTTCGGCCATTGGATGTGAAGGTCGGTACTTCAGACGGCGCGAACACCGCAGTAGCAGCTGAAAATTTGCAAGAGGGGCAGGAGGTGGTTACCGGTGAAACGTCCGCAAATTCCCAGGCCACCACCAAGAATCCGTTCCTGCCGCCAACCATTAAGCGTTAACCGCTCATACGATTTCATCCAGCACGCCAAAAGAGAAAGATTATTGGACATGGAATTCATCAGGCTCGAAAACGTCCATAAAACCTACTACCGCGGCGAACTGGATATTCCCGTCCTGCAGGGCGTTTCGCTGAAGATTGACCGGGGCGAGATGATCGCGCTGGTGGGTGCCAGTGGTTCGGGCAAAAGCACGTTGATGAATATTGTGGGTTGTCTTGACCGGCCCACGTCGGGGAAATACTGGCTGGATGGACAGGACATTTCCTCCATCACCGCCGAACAGCGGGCGGTGGTAAGAAATTTGAAGATCGGTTTCGTTTTCCAAAACTTCAACCTGCTGCCCCGGACGAGCGCGCTGCAAAACGTATTGATGCCGCTTAACTACACCGCGGCACACCTTTCCGACAAGGCGTGCCGCGACCGCGCTGAAGCGGCGTTGCGGCTCGTGGGTCTCGGCGACCGGATGGATCACGAGCCTTCGCAACTTTCCGGCGGCCAGCAGCAGCGCGTCGCGATTGCACGGGCGCTCATCAACCGGCCACCAGTGTTGTTCGCAGATGAACCAACCGGAAATCTGGATTCACGCACGGCCGAGGACGTCTTGAAGATGTTTCAGAAGCTCAATGAGGAGGAGGGCATCACCATCATCATCGTCACCCATGATGAGAACGTGGCGCGGCACACCAAACGTGTCATTCGCATCAATGATGGAATGATTGTCGAAGAAGGTTCACCGCAGAATATGCTTCGCTCAGAGTTGGCCAAAACGGTCAAAGCGGGTGGGCCATCGCCAACCGATCGCGAAACCAGCGGGGATATTATCAAGGCTGGCTGGCGAATCCTTCGATTGGCTTTGCACGCGTTGCGCCGGAACGTCATGCGGTCGTTGTTGACCTGTCTGGGAATCATCATCGGCATCGCTGCTGTCATTGCGATGATGGAAATCGGTCGGGGTTCTTCCTATTCAATCGAACAAACCATCGCCAGCCTGGGTGCCAATGTCATTCAGATGGATCCAAACGATACCGTGGTCGGTGGTGTGAGTTCCGGCGGCGGCGGACGTGTGACCCTTACGCCGGCGGATGCAGATGCCGTCCGCGCCGAATGCAGTGCCGTCAAATGGGTGGCTCCCAGTGTGGATTGCCGGGTGCAGGTCATTTACGGCAACCACAACTGGAATCCGAACAACGTCCTTGGCACGACGCCAGATTATCTGGTGATTCGCAAGTGGAATCTTGCGGAAGGTGAACCGTTCACAGATGACGATGTCCGCAGCACGGCCCCGGTTTGCATCATCGGACAAACCATCGTCCGCCAGTTGTTTAGAGATGAATCGCCGATCGGAAAGGAAATCCGTATTAAGAATGTTGGGATGAAAGTAGTCGGTATCCTCAGCCGCAAAGGTGCGAACATGATGGGGCGGGATCAGGATGATTTTATCGTTGCTCCGTGGACCACGATTAAATTTCGGGTTACCGGCGTCCGGCAATCTGCCCAGTCAGGCGCAAGTTCCGCCGCATCCAGCCAAGTAAATTCGCTTAACCAGCTTTATCCAAACCAGCAGGTGCAGATCTATCCGCAGCAGTCTTCAATTCAGGCGGCAGATATGCCCCAGATGACGCGGTTCGCCGATCTGGATGACATTTGGATATCTGCCGCCACCCCGCAGGACATTCCGGTGGCCATCCGCCAGATCACCAGCCTGATGCGCGACCGGCACCATATCCAACCGGGTGTGCCGGATGACTTCCGAATTCGGGATCTGACCGAACTATCGCAGGCGCTCGCCTCCACCAGCCACGTGATGACCAACCTGCTGCTGGTCGTGGCGCTGATTTCACTGGTCGTCGGCGGAGTCGGGATCATGAACATCATGCTAGTGTCGGTGACCGAGCGAACGCGGGAGATCGGATTACGCATGGCGGTTGGAGCGCGGGCGCGCGACATCCTGCGGCAATTCCTGGTCGAAGCCGTGGTGCTCTGCCTGGCCGGAGGCATCGCCGGAATCTTGCTGGGGCGCGGAGTATCGGTTGCTGTCACAGCGCTGCTACACTGGCCGACTTTGCCATCGCTGCCCGCTGTCATCGCCGCCGTCGCCGTGTCGGTGACCGTTGGAATCATCTTCGGTTATTATCCCGCTTGGAAGGCTTCGCGACTCGACCCGATTGAGGCGCTCCGATACGAATAGACCACAACCCAGAACGCCCAAACTCAGCGAACCGCTAGCAGTCAACGCCGGATTGCCAAGGCGGTGCGGATTGAGCTAACCTTTCCATGTCGGGCGCTTGGCGCAGAGGCTAGCGCGTCTCGTTTACACCGAGTAGGTCGGGGGTTCGAATCCCTCAGCGCCCACCAACCTTTGCTTTGAGCGTCGCGAAAAGCGAGGCTGCCGCGCCGTAGCGCACAGCGCGTAGGTGGGTTGAAATGCTGTTCACCAAAAGCGCTTCGAGCTACGACTCGGCAAGCTGGCTTACCTTTCCTCAACCAAAGTCCCGTCACGACGAAGTTTCATTCGTCGTCCGCGCCACTCAACTGTGCTGCCCGCGAATGCCCCAAGCCAAAGCGCCACTTGGAGCAAATCTTTCACGGGAACAAGCCACGGCGGTGTGATGTTGTCAGGCGACTGCATGAATCGGCGCTGGAGATTTTGAGCGAGGCAAATTCTTGTCAACAAACAAGCGACGGCGGTCAACGGCACGCAGAGAGTTTTTTCGGAAACGAGCGCCACGACCAGCCACAACAGCGGCCAGAACGTGGCGTTGGACAGGATGCTGAAAAAGTAGGGCAGGGGCTGGCAGACGCGAATGGTGCGCGCCCAGCGGAGTTGATGTTTCCAGACTTCACTCCAATTCATCGGCTTGTCCCAACATTCCACGACGACAGGGCAAAGTACGATGCGCTGGCCATTTTTGGCGATGCAGTGGCCGAGTTGGTAGTCGTCGGCGAGACAGTCAACCACCGCGTTGAACCCGCCGATTTCTTCGAGCAATTTGCGTCGCGTGAGCATTACCGCGCCAAGTGCGAAATCGAGCGGCTTGAGGCTGGCGGCCTGCAAAACCTGGCTCCAGAAATCGGCGTTGATGACGACGGCTTCCCACTGCATGGCGAGGGTCGTCGGATTGGCCAGCCGGTAAAAGCAGTTGACCAGGCCGATTTTCGGATCGCGCAGCGGCGCGACGATGTTGGCGAGAAAATCCGGCGGCACGCGCACGTCGGCGTCACTGACCAAAATCGAATCGTGCTTTGCGATTTTTTCAAGCTGAACGAGTTTGGCGACTTTGGCGTTCGCGCCGTCCGATTCGGCGCAGACGACAAGCTGCGCGTCCCGGCCGGGATTTTTTTCGATGAGGGCACGAACGATTTTACAAACGGGATCGTTGGCATCGGCGACGCCGAAGAGAATTTGCGTCCGGCCGGTATAATTTTGGTTGAACCAGCTTCGGAGGGATTCGGCGGTGGTTTCGTCGCAGCCTTTGAGCGGTTTGAGCAGGGTGATGGCGGGCGAAAAAGAGAGGTCGGCAACGCACCGGTGCAGGGGAAATCGCCGCGCGGCGAACCATTGCCAGAGCGCGAGTGCAAGGCTCAATAACGCGAGGACGGCAAGAATTGCGTTGGCGAAATTCACCGGGGAGAAGACAAGAAAAATCAGGCGGTGGCGCCAGACGTTTTGGCTTCGGGATGCTCGTCGAGCACGAGCACGCCGTGCGGCGGGAGGTCGTAGTTGCCAGAGACGGTGTTGCCGGTGAGGTAGTCGTGCATCGGCTTGTAAAACTGGATGCGGACGGGCGTGTTTTGGTGGTTGAGCAAAAAGAAAACGCGCGTGCCTTCCTTCTCGCGCATGCTGACTTCGACGTTTTCGGGGACTTTGAGCAGGGGTTGCAGTCCGCACATCTGGCGCAGCCAAACGATGAAGTCGTGGTAGAAGTGCTGGTGACTCATCGTGCCGATGTAAATCGCCTTGCCGAGGCCGAAGTTGTTCATGGTGATGGCGGGGCGGCCGGCGTAAAAATCCTTCGCAAAAGTCGCCAGAATCTGGCAGCCCTTCGGCTCGATGATATCGCACCAAAGCCGCGCGGGATGCAGATGACTCGTCTGGAACGCACCCTTGAAGGTGAGATGATTTTCCTCACCGGGCGGAATGGGATCGAACTCCAACACTTCCATCCCGAACAGGTCGGTCAGGTCGTTGGGATAGCCGGTGTCGGGCGCGATGCTGTATTGGTCCACCAAGCCGGTGTTGAACGTGCTGACAAGCGTGCCGCCGTTCTGGACGTAAAGTTTGAGCCGGTCGGCTTCGCCGGCAGACAGCAAATGCAACGACGGGGCGATGACCAGCTTGTATCGCGACAAATCCTCCGTCGGGCGCGCGAAATCCACGGGAATATTCCGGTCGTGCAGCGCGTTGTAAAAGAGCTGGATGTGCTCGCGCAGGTTGAAGAATTTGTTCGGCTGCGTGGGCAGTTGCAGCGCCCAGTCGTTGTCGTGGGTGTAAAGGATGCAGGTCTGGGGCACAACCTTCGTGCCCTTGATCGCGGGCGCCAGCAATTTGAGTTCCTCGCCGATCTGGCTGATTTCCCGGTAAACGCGCGTGTTGCCATCGAGATGATGCGGCAGCACGGCGCCGAAAAATTTCTCATTGCCGGCGCGCGGCTGCCGCCAGTGATAATAAAGCACCCCGCACGCGCCGCGCGAAATCAACTGATACGTGAACAGCCGGACGACACCGGGGCGCACGAGCGAATTCACATCCTGCCAGTTGACCTGGCCGGCCTTTTGTTCGATCACCCAAAAACCACAATCGCCGTCGGGCGTGCGGATGTTTTGCTTTTTGAGCGAGCGCAGGATATCAATGTCGCAGGCCAGTTCGGCGGATTTGGCTTTGATGGCGGCATTGCTTTCGACGGACACGAAGTCCACCACGTCCGCCATGTCGAAATGATCGAATTTGCGCCGGAGCGCGCGGAGGTTCACGGTAACGGGATGGTCGGGGCAAAATTCGTGCAACGCATCGGCCTGCATGCGGATGAAGGCAATGATGGCGTCGCTGCAAAAGCGGTTCCAATCGAGCAGGAGCGCCGGATTGTGCATGGCGGGCGCATACAGGGGCATCGGCACCTGGTCGAAGGAGGAAACGATCTGTCCCCAATAGCGCAAACCCAGCCGGTCGTTGAGGCGCTCGACGGTTTCATATTTCAACTTGAGCCAGTTCTGCCATTCCAGCCGCGAATCCTCGTTGAACGACCACTCGGTTTGATGGCCGCCAATGCCGCTGTCAATCTGCCAGGCGAGGAGTTGAGGATGATCACCCAGAGTGCGGGCCATGTTTTCGACCAGGCGTTTCGCGGCGTTCCAAAAAGTATCGTTGTTGAAGCACACCGCGCGGCGCGTGCCTTCGTGTTTGACCAGCCCGTGTTCGTCCAGCGGCAGGATATCGGGATATTTGCGCGCCAGCCAGATGGGCGGGGCGGAGGTAGGCGTGCCCAGCACGACCTTGATGTCGTGGTCCGCCATGATGTCCATCACACGGCGCAGCCAGCGGAAATCGTATTTGCCTTCCTTCGGTTCGCAGAGGCCCCAGGAAAATTCCCCCATGCGGACGACATTGAAGCCGGCCTGTACCATCAGTTCGGCGTCACGCTTCCAAGCGCCCTCGGGATCGTCGGCCGTGCCGCCGTAAGGGAAAACCCACTGCTCCGGATAATAATCAACGCCAAAAAACATAACCCAACATGGTTCAACTCGTGAGCTTCGTTGGATTATAAAAGCGGGCCGCTGCACTGGCAATCCCAAAATCGCAGGGCGGCCCGGACGAAAAACACCCGTCATTTCAAGGGTTTTCCTGAACAAAGTGGCTTTGAGCCGAGGCAGTGGCCGCCGCTTTTCCGCCTCGCGCTTCAAATTTTGCGCTTTATTCTCCAGCCTGAATTCTCAATTCTAAATTTCATGGCATTCCTGAACGATAATTTTTTGAAGCTGAAGGCCGGCTACCTCTTTCCCGAAATCAGCCGGC
>JBEKMU010000026.1:0-25771 GCA_049523555.1 Verrucomicrobiota bacterium
GTCTGGAGATAGCGCAATTGCAGTGCAATCGGTTCCTTACTGATCAAGGAGGCGGCCTGCACCATTTTCTCGGCGGCTTGGAATTCGCCTTCTGCGTTCACAATCTTCGCGCGACGTTCGCGTTCGGCCTCGGCCTGCTTGGCCATTGCGCGCTTCATGCTGTCAGGCAACGCCACGTCCTTCACTTCCACCGCGGTGACCTTGATACCCCACGGCTCGGTCTGGCGATCAATGATTTCCTGCAACTTCTGGTTAATGATGTCGCGTTGCGAAAGCAGGTCATCCAACGGCGACTGCCCCAGCACACTGCGCAGCGTCGTCTGCGAGATGAGCGAAGTCGCTTTCCAGAAATTCTCCACCTTCACCACCGCCGCCATCGGATCCACGACGCGAAAATAAACCACCGCGTCCACCGTGGCGGGCACGTTGTCCCTGGTCATGATTTCCTGCTTGGAAACGTCAATGGTCACGACGCGCAAATCCATCCGCACCATTTTGTCCACGACCGGAATGAGGAAAATCAGCCCCGGCCCTTTTGCGCCGAGCAGTTTGCCGAGGCGGAAAATGACGCCGCGTTCGTATTCGCGCAGAATGCGCAGCGCCTGCGGCAGCACGATGACTGCCAGCACAATCGCGATTACCACCCACGCTCCCAGAGCGTGAACTATACCACTGATGAATTCGTTCATAATTTTCTCCGTTTCTATTTTTTGGGTTTTACTTTCAACGTCAGACCTTCGATGCCGGTGACTTCGACCGGCTGTCCGGCTTCGACCGGCGTTTCGCTCACGGCGTTCCAGTTTTCACCCTCGATAAACACCTTGCCGCCCTGCGAGTCAATCCGCGAAAGCGCCTTCACCGTCTGGCCGAGCATCGTTTCCTTGCCAGCTTGGATGGGTCTGAACTGTGCGCGAATTCCCTTGCCGACGACGAACACAAAAAACGCCGCCGTGAGGAGCGTCGCCGGAATGATGTAGGCCGGGGACAATCTGAAACTTGGTCCGGCCTGGCTGAACAGCATCATCGCGCCGAGGAAAAAGGCCACAATGCCGCCCGCGGTCAACACGCCGTGCGTCGGCGCAAAAATGTCCACGACGAACAACGTAATCGCCAGTCCGATCAATACGATTCCGGTAATGTTGACGGGCAGGATTGACGACATGTAAAGCACGAGGAGCAGGGCGATGGCGCCAGCGACACCCGGCAGGATTGCGCCCGGGTGGCTCAACTCTCCGATGAACCCGTAAATCACCACCAACATCAGGATGAACATGACTTCCGGTCGCAGGAACAGTTGGGAAAACCGCTCCCACGCGTTCATGGGGATTTCCACGACCTTGGCGTCCGCAGTATGGAGCGTTTTGCCGCCGATTTCGCGTCCGTCGAGTTGTTTGAGCAAATCCGGCACGTTATCGGCAATCAGATCAATGACGCCGATGTCCAGCGCCTTTTCCGATGTGGTGGCGACGCTTTCAACGACGGCGGATTTGGCCCATTCAACGTTGCGGTTTCGTTTGTCCGCGATGGTTTCGATGAAGGTGGAGGCGTAATTCTCCAGTTTTTGTTTCATCACGTCGTCGGTCTTTTCGGCATTGCCGCTGGCGCCAATCTCGACCGGATGTGCCGCGCCAATGCTGGTGTTTGGCGCCATCGCGGCCACGTCGGCGGCCAGGGTGATGAACACACCCGCGCTGCCCGCGCTCGCCCCGGACGGCGCGACATAAACGACTACCGGCACTTTCGAGGTGTAAAATGACTGAACAATTTCTTTCGTGGATTCGAGCAGGCCGCCGGGCGTATCGAGTTGAACAATGAGGCACTCGTCGTTTTGCGCCGCGGCGGTGCCAATCGCGCGCGCGATGTAGCTGGCCGTGGCCGGGCCGATCGCGCCGTTAATTTTAATCAGCCCGACTTGCGCGGCCTGGGTGGCCGCCGCGCCGAGAATCAACCCGGCGATTGCGATGGGAATCCAATGCTTCATAACTCCAGTTCTGATTCAAGTTAACAAACGGTGGGAAGTCTGCCAATGATTTTGTCAACCGACGCGTATTTGTCTTTGATGAGCAGCCGGTTTGCGAGGTTGCCCCGATGCAACCGGCCGTGCCGGAAAGGAAAACTCTTTCCACGGTTGCGCACGGAGTTTGGTCCGGAACGTGAAATCTCGCCGGTGTTTTTGGGAAGTGGGGACATATCCCCGCAAAGCGGATTTCCAGCACGGTAAAAAACTCGTGGTGTTAAAATTAACTTTGTCTGCGTCTGCCCGATGTTGCAAACTTCGGAGGGCTATTTACATGAATTTCATCACAAAGATTGTTGGCGCTTTGCACGCCGTGGCCAATCATCCGCTGAACCGTCAACGCAAACTCAAGGCGATCCTTGAATACGGCTTCATCCAATCGGCAGCGCGTCTGGTGCCCGGAGACATTTGCGTCGGGTTTCCAAACAATACGCGTCTGCTTGTGCCGCCCCGGATGAAAGGCGCTGCGCATTACATCACCCCTCGGTTGTGTGAATTTGAAGAGATGGCGTTTGTCATGCACTTCTTGCGTCCAAGCGAGGTGTTCGCGGATGTGGGCGCAAACATAGGTGCCTTCACGATCATCGCTGCGGGCGTGGCGGGTGCGCAGGTAACAGCCTTTGAGCCGGGTCCTGAAGCTTTCCACCAGTTGGAGCTCAACATTCGGCTGAACGGACTCGTCGAACGCGTCAAAGCTTTTAATGCCGCAGTCGGACAAAAGGAGGGGACAATTCAATTTACCGCCGGCTTGGGCACTGAAAACTGTGTCATAACCGGCAGCTCGGCGGCCGATGCCGTAACCGTCAGGGTGATGACGCTTGATCAGGTTTTAACTGAAAAAACACCAGCTCTGCTGAAGGTGGACGTGGAGGGGTTTGAGACGGAGGTGTTTGCCGGCGCTGGTCAAACGTTAAAACAGCCACAATTGCGCGCAATGATTGTCGAGCGCTCCGACAATGGGAGCCGTTACGGCTTCGATGAAGCAACCCTGCATCAAAACATCCGAAAGCAAGGCTTTATTCCATGCAACTATCATCCATTCGAGCGTCGCGTGTCTCCTGTCGCTGAGGCAACTCAAGGAAATATTATTTATGTGAGAGACATTTCCGAATGCAATGCCATCTTGCACGATGCCCCACCATTCAAATTCGAACAGTTGAGCGTCTGAGCGGCCAGGATTCGACAAACGGTGGAAGAATTCAGAATTTAAATGGCAAGTATTACGACGGCAGACGTTTCATCGTTCAGCTACGATGATAAAGGCGTTTTTAGATTGACAGCCTTTTTTCACAAACACCATGCTTACCGCTACAATATTATCGTATGGACATTTACCCCGAACTGGTTGATCGCTTGATTTACGCCCGAAATCTGGCGGCCAACAGGCGGGTCCTCGACATTGGCGGCCGTGGAATGCCAACGCCTCCCAAAGGAGTCCGGTTGCACGGACCTGACTCGTTTTCGTTTAAAAAAGTAGACCCCAGCCAGAGCACATTTGCAAAGCTTTACCACAGCATTGGCCAGGGAGCCGCTGAATATCGCATTCTCGACGCCCGCAACGAACCGGACGTGCATTACCCGCTCAACTTGAGCGAGAAAGGTTGCATTGAAAAATTGCATCCCATCATTTCCGAGTATCGGCCTGAAGTCATTATTTGCATGGAGACCTTGGAGCACTGCAATTATCACTTCGAGGCCATGAATGAGATGGCGCGTGCGGTCAGTGAGTTTGGAACCGAAATTTTCATCACCATTCCCAACAACGCGAACTGGATTTTGAACTGGCTGGGTTGGAACCACGATCATTGTGTCGCCTTCCTGCCTGATGTGGCGCGGCGTTTTGTGGAACGCTCCGACCTCGGCCAGCACCACATCACCTACGTTCCGTGCTTCCAGCAATACCTGTGGTATTGGCGGCTGGCCTACGCCATGTCATTCTTTGAGCCGTTCAGTCTCGGCTTCCACGTTCGTCCCAAGGGCAGGTAATTTGCGACACAAAGAATCCGCTTGCGCCTGAAGCCCGCTCCCGCCAAAGCTGCTTGCCCAAAATCTATGAGCACAGGGATTGTTACTGGCGCAGCCAGCTTGATCGGCGCGGAAATGTGGGGGATGGATTGAATATCTCCACTTCGCCCCCGGAACTCACCGCCACCGGCCGGAAAATCGCCGGACGTGAGGCGCCCATGGCCGCCGAACCGGAAAAGCCATCGCAACCGCTTGTATGAAAACTGGTTCCCCCACTCGCGGGCTTTTGCAAAGCGGCATTATTTTTTCCGCCATCAGTTTTGTCACCGGGCTGGGCAATCTGGCCTTTCAAGGCGTGCTGGGCCGGCACTTGAGCCTGCCGGGCCAATACGGCAACGCGAACAGCGCGTTAAACGGTTTTATCCCGCTGCTCAGCCTGCTGCCGTTGGTGGCCACCTTTGCGGTTACTCATTACATCGCGCATTTCAACGCCAGCGGCGACAACGCGCGTCTGCAGGGGTTGTTCATGGGCTGTCGCCGGTTTCTCTTCCGCCTCACGATAATTGGTTCCTTGCTGGCCGTGGTCACCGTGAAACCGTTGAGCGATTTTTTTCATTACAGTGAAAACCTGATGCTGGTGACACTGTGTTGCGCGCTCCTGGGTCTGTGGGCTTCGCTGGCCACGGCATTGTGTCAGGGGCTGGCGTGGTTCAAGCGGCTCGCGCTAATCGGTTTTCTGGTGATGGTTCTGCGGGTTTTGTTCGGATGGTTCGTCACCCTGAAATGGCCCACACCGGAGACGGCCTTGCTGGCTTCGGCCTTTGCGTTGCTGGCCAACCTCGTACTGCTGTTTTGGAGAAAGGATTTATCGCTGCACGGCGAGCCGGTTTCGCCGTGGAACCGGGAATTTGTCCTGTATCTGGTCGTCAGCACCGCCTGTGTGAGTGGCGGATTTTTCTTCACACAAGGCGATTTGCTGGTTGCAAAAAAATTCTTTTCCGGCGCGGACAATGACGCCTACAACTGCGCCGAACGGCTGGCAGCGGCATTGCCGATGATCGTGTCTCCGCTGCTGACTGTCCTGTTCACATCGCGGTCGGGCGTGCGTTCAGGAAACGTTGTGACCGAGCAATTGAAGCTGCTGGGACTTTACGTCCTGACGCTTCTGTCCGGCGCCGGCGCGTTGTTCCTGCTTCGCGGCTTGTGCGTCAAAATTATTCTGGGCCGGCTGTCGCCCGAGGCCGAAGCCATGATTGCCCGGCTGTCTATGACGATGGTCTTCGTCGGATTGCTGCAAGCACTGGCACTTTGGTCACTGGCCAGCCGCTGGATGAAAATCTCGCTGTCCTACGGTGCGCTTGGACTGGGTTACTGGCTGGTGTTGTTTGCGCTCGGAAAAACTCCGTCGGATTTGCTGCGCGTGATGCCGGTCACCGCCGGCGTCGCGTTTGGCGCGTTATTTTTTGTCTGGCTTATCACGATGCGCCGGCACAAACCGGTCGCGCAAAGCTGATTTGAATTTGTCGTCGCGGTCAGCCAAACTCACACCATGCAGCCCGGTTCGGAAAAAATGCCGCGCGTCAGCTTCATCATGCCGACGCTAAACGCCGGGGCATTGCTCGACAATTGCCTCACATCCATTGCGCGCCAGACTTATCCGCGCAGCCACTACGGAATTATTCTGGCCGACGCGCATTCCACCGACCGCACCCGCGACATCGCCAAAAAATACGGCGCCATCGTTATTGATGACGACGGCAAAAACATGGAGGAAGGCAAACGCCTCGCGCTTCAGCACGCGAGTGGCGAATTCATCGTCTTCGTGGACGCGGACAATGAAATCACCCACCCCGATTACATTGAGCTGGCTGTGAAGGCGCTCACGGCCAATCCACAGGCACTCGGCGTGGAGAGTTACTATTTGCCGTCGCCGAAGATGAGTTCGTTCTGCGCCTACCTCACGCGTTTGTTGCACATCAGCGATCCGATTTGCTGGCTGATGAGCGCGAACCCGCAACTCATTGCACGCGACGGTGAGACCGAGCGTTGGACGTTGCCGGGCGGTTCGCTCTCGTATCCGCTGGGTGCCAACGGCTTTGTTTTCCGCCGCGCCGATTTGGAATCAGTGCGGGCGGACGAACACTTTCAAGACACGCACGCGGCGTTGCATCTTATGCGGGCGGGCAAACGCGAGTGGCTGCGCATGCGGGGGCGCGGCGTGCATCACTATTACGTGCAAACACTTTGGGGGTTTGTGCGAAAGCGCCGCCGGGCCACGGTGCATTTTTTGCGCGTGCAGGAGGAAGCCAAGACGAATTGGATGAAGGAAAAACCGCCCGTGCCGCTCTGGCTGGCGGCGATTTATTGCGTCACATTCGTCGGCCCGTTGTGGCACACGTTGCGCGGCCTGATTTGCGATCGTGATGCCCGCTGGCTTTGGCACACGCCCGCCAGCCTCGCCAGCGTGCTCGGCAACGCGTGGGGCGTGCTCACTTACCGCCGCCGGGGCAAGGACAAAAAGCTCATTGCGGAGTTACAGGTGAAACAGAACTTGAAGTCGTGAACATTTGCATCCCAACTCCTTGCTGATGGCGTTCCCCATGCGCGCAAAAATCCATTTCATTTGCAACGGTGTTTTTTCCACCAGCATCGCCGGAGGCGACGTTCATTTCCTGAAGCTGGCCGAATCCGCCGCCCGGGCGGATTATGAACTGAATTTTTGGGGCGGCACCGCGCTCCGGGAAATCATCGAACGGCACAAACTTCCCGGTGCCGTCACACTGACGGATGACACCAAAATGCCCAAGGTCAACCAAGGTGCGTTGCCCGGCCAAATCGCAATGTTTCGCGATTTCTTCGGTCGCTGCCGCCGCACATTCCGGCTGCTCAACCAGATCGCACCGGAAGATTACGTCTATGCGGTCAGCGATTACTGGTTCGATGTGCTTCCTGCGGCACGTTGCGCGGCGCGGCGCAAACTGATGATTTTGCACATGAAAGCGCCCACGTTCAGCCAGATTTTGTGGCGCAGCCGGCCAGATGTGGACGGCAAGCGCCTTGCCTCGCTTCACTATTTTTTAAGTCAGAAGTTGTCGCTCTCGACTTTTCGATCCTGTCAAAACAAGCGTCTTTTATACGTCCACCCCGGCATGAAACCGAGCCTTTTGCGGAAGGGGTTCCAGGAAGGCGAACTGGCCTTTGTTTCCGCAGGATTTGACCCCACCACTGCCGAGCGGATTCCCGAGCAGGCCAAACAATTTGATGTCGCCTGGATTGGCCGGGTGCACCGTCAGAAGGGTATTGATGATTTAATGGCAGCACTGGCGTACCTTGCGGCGAAATTGCCGGATTTTCGGACGATTATCATCGGAGCGGTGAGGAATCAACTGCGGCCATACGCGGAGAAGGCCGGGCTTGAAAACCGCCTGCAATTCACCGGCTTCGTCTCGGAAATGGAGAAATTCCGGCTGCTCAAGGCAAGCCGGATTTTTCTGATGCCGAGCCATTATGAAAGCTGGGGGGCTGTCATCGCGGAAGCACTTGCGGCCAAACTCCCGGTGGTGGCCTACGAACTGGAGGCTTACCGGCCGGTGTTTGGCAGCCTGGTCCACTATGTTCCGCCGTTCAATTTGCAAATGTTCCAGACGGCGGCGTGGGATGAATTGAGCCGGGCGCGGGCAGGATATTCGCAACCGGACCCGGCCGCCCTGTCAGCGTTCAAGCAAAAATACGCATGGGAAGCCGTATCCGCACGTTTTGTCCAAGCCTTGGATTCACTGGCCGATGTCCGATGATGAACCACGTTGCCCGTTCTTTCCCGTGGAAAGAAATCCGGCATGAATGTTCCCCAGGTGAAGCTTTTTTGCAGAACCGTGCTCGGCAACGGCCAACAGAAATTAAACTGCAGAATGGTCGGAACCACTCGGCGACCATGGATTCAACGGAATTGAACCGTTGATTGAATGGACGCACAACACAGGGGGATTTTTGAGCGCTTGCGGCAGGTATTCGCGTCGGCCCGGTTTCAGATTGTCCACGCCAACGACCGCTGCGCCACGTGCGAACAGTGCATCCACGAGATGGCTGCCGACGAAACCGGCGGCACCGGTGATGAGGCCTTTGGCTGGCTCGTACACTGGAGGATTGTAAGCGGTTTTCGACGATTTTATCGAGAAGACATCTGGTTTTCACCCGGCCAATTCCCGGTTTCGAACCCAGAAAAATCTTGTCGGGCACGCTCTCCTCTGCCAATCATCCCAATGATGCCTATCCCGTTGGTTAGCGTAATCATCTCAAATAAAAATGGCGCCAAGTGGCTTTCGCGGTGTTTCGAATCTTTGAGCCGACAAACGATTGCCGAACGTCTGGAAATCATCGTGGTGGACAACCGTTCGGAAGATGATTCGGCGGCGTTGGCGCGGAAGGAACTGGCGGCGTTCCCGCGCGCGACGGTAATCGAGAATGCGCAAGATCTGGGATTCACCGGTGGCAACAATGTCGGGGCCGACGCCGCCCGGGGGGAGCTGGCATTTTTTCTCAACAACGATGCCTGGCTGGAACCAGACTGCCTGGAAAAACTGATCCAAGAGTTGGAGGCATGGGGTGCGGATGCCGCCTCGCCGCTCGTGCTGAATTACGACGACGACACCTTCCAGTGCATTGGCAGCAGCGGCTTGGACCTTTTTGGCCTGGCTGATATCAGCCGTCCGCTCGAGCAAACCGCGGAGCGCTTCACGATCACCGGCTGCGGTTTTCTGATGCGCACGGAAATATTCCGGCGGCTGGGCGGCTTCGATATGGCGCATTTTATATATGCCGAGGAAACGGACTTGTCGTGGCGAATCTGGATTGCAGGCGGGAAAGTCATCGGTGTGCCCTCGGCCCGGATGCATCATCGGGGCGCGGCGGGAGTCAATCCTGCGGGTTACACGAAGATCATAGAAGCGCGCACGAGTGAAACCAAACGCTATCTTGCTAACCGTAATGGGATTCTTTTTCTGCTGAAAAACAGCCAGCACGTTTTGTTGCTATTGTTGATCCCGCATTTGTTGCTGCTGTTGGTTGAGGCGCTGGTCAGTGTGGTGCTGGTGCGGCGGTGGAGTTATGTGCGCAGGTCGTATCTGGCGGCGGTGGCAGACGCTTTTCGAATGAGGTCACATATTCGCGAATGGCGGCGCAAAATCAGCCGTTTCAGACGGCGCGGGGATTTTTGGATGTTGCGATTTCTTCAGCTGCGGCTGGCTCGTTGGGATGAAATCAAGCGCATTTTCAAATTTGGACTCCCGCGGGTGGATGCGAAATGATGCCCACATAAACCCAACGCAGGCATTATTACAAACGTTTACCTTGGTTTGTTTGGGCGAGGCTTCATTCATTCGGCATCCGGCAAAATGAATGCTGGCTTTCTTTGCTGATGCGTTACAAACTGTCAGAGTTATCAACCAGTGCGCCAATTGATGAAGCGACCATAATCTCTGATTGTTATGCAAGTGATGATCTTATGCGGGGGCTTGGGAACTCGGTTGCGGGAAGAGACGGAGTATCGCCCCAAGCCGATGGTCGAGATCGGCGGACGGCCGATTCTCTGGCACATCATGAAAATTTACGCCGCGCACGGATTCAGGGAGTTCGTGCTGTGTCTCGGCTACAAAGGCGCGATGATCAAGGAATATTTTTTGAATTACGAGACCTTCGCCAACAATTTCACGCTTACGCTGGGTTCCACCAAGAAAATAAAATTCCACAATGCCCACGCCGAGGAAGGCTGGAAAATTACCTTCGTGGAAACGGGCGCGACAGCGATGACCGGCGCGCGCGTTTTACGAGCATTGCCTTATATCACGTCCGAAAATTTTGCGCTCACCTACGGCGACGGCGTGGCGGACATTGACTTGAAGGCGGAAGTGGCGTTTCACAAAAAGCACGGACGGCAGGCGACGCTCGCCGCCGTGCGCGCGCCCTCGCGCTTCGGCGAAATGGTGATAGACGAATTGAAACACGTCAGCGATTTTCAGGAAAAGCCGGACGCGGCGGCGGGGCGCATCAACGGCGGATTTTTCATTTTGAAGCGCACCGGATTGGAAAAATACCTGCAACCGGCGGACGACAATTTGATTTGGGAACGTCAGCCGCTGGAAAAACTGGCGCGCGCGAAACAGCTCAAGGCCTTTCAACACCCCGGCTTCTGGCAGCCGATGGACACCTACCGCGAGTTTGAACTGCTGAACAAACTTTGGTCGGAAGGGAAAGCTTTTTGGAAAGTCTGGTGAAGGCTTTGAACCAGCATCTTCTCCGGGATGCCTCCGATGTCATTCAAAATCTCGGCGAGGCGAGCCGACGCTTTTCGGGCAAACAGATTTTGCTGACAGGCGCGGCGGGATTTCTCGGCTCGCAATTCATGCACTATTTCGCCGCCCTCAATGACAGCGAAAAATTGCAAAAATCCTGCAGGGTGATTGCGCTCGACAATTTAATGCGTGGTGCGCCGGAATGGCTCGCACCATTCAAAAAACGTCCCGATTTTCAAATCGCAAGCAAGGACATCATCAAGCCGGGAAAACTTCCGGCGGCAGATTTCATCATTCACGCCGCCTCAATCGCTTCGCCGATTTATTATCGCAAACATCCGATTGAAACGATGGACGCAAATGTCATCGGCCTGCGAAATCTGCTGGAGCACGCCGTCGCGCAGCCGGTGGAAAGTTTTTTATTTTTTTCGAGCAGCGAAATTTACGGCGACCCGGACGTAGCCGGCATCCCGACGCCGGAAACCTATCGCGGCAGCGTCAGTTGCACCGGGCCACGCGCCTGCTATGACGAGTCCAAGCGTTACGGCGAAACATTGTGCGTCAACTTCCACGAAGTCCACCACGTGCCGGTGAAAATCGTGCGCCCGTTCAACAACTACGGCCCCGGCTTGAAAATCACCGATCGCCGCGTGTTGCCGGATTTTTTCCGCGACGTGCTGGCGGGGCGGGACATCACGCTTCTGTCCGATGGTCGGGCGACGCGCACGTTTTGCTACATTTCCGACGCGATCACGGGATATTTACTGGCGCTGTTGTCCGCGCACGATGGTGAGCCTTTCAACATCGGCAGCGACGCGCCTGAAATCAGCATGAATGATCTCGCGCAAATGGTGATTGAAGTTTCCGGCTGCAATTTGCAGGTCATTCGCCGGAAAAGCGATGACCCGCATTATCTGGCCGATAATCCACAACGGCGTTGTCCTTGCTTGAAAAAATCCCGAGCCATGCTCGGTTACATACCGCGCGTCGAGTTGCGGCAGGGATTGGAACAAACATGGGCTTATTACCGCGACCATCGGACGGCAATCGAAGCGTGAAATTTGATTGATGAAACTGACTATTATCGGCACCGGCTACGTCGGCCTCGTTTCGGGCGTTTGTCTGGCCTCCAAAGGCCACGACGTGACGTGCCTCGACTTGCGACAGGAAGTGGTGGATGACTTGAATCGCGGCAAACCGCACATTCACGAGAAAGGACTGCACTCGTTGTTGTGCGATGTTCTCAAAACAAAAAATTTCCGCGCGAAAAAAGCGGCGGTAGAAAATTTTAGCGATTCGGAATTAATCATCATCGCCGTCGGAACGCCGTCGCAAAAAGGGAAAATCAATCTGACTCACGTTAAAAGCGCGGCGAAACTCGCGGGAAATTATCTTCGCCGGACAAAACGACTCGTTTCGGTCATTGTAAAAAGCACGGTCGTGCCCGGAACGACGGACACTTTTGTCCGCAAAGTTTTGGAGCGTGCGTCCGGGATAAAACTTGGTGCGTTCGGTTTGGGCATGAACCCCGAATTTCTCCGCGAAGGCGCCGCCGTTGGGGATTTTCTCGCGCCGGACCGGATCGTGCTTGGCCACGAAACGCCGGAAGCACTGCACCATTTGGAAGAACTTTATGCGCCGTGGAACGGCGACAAACTCCGCGTCAATTCGCGTACGGCGGAGATGATTAAATATGCCAGTAATTGCCTGCTCGCCACGCAGATTTCCGCCGTCAATGAACTCGCCAATCTCGCCGCTGTGCTGGGCGACATTGATTCGGGCGAAGTCATGCAGGGCATTCATCTGGACAAACGATGGAATCCAATTCTGCCCGGCGGGCAACGCGCGCAACCCGGCATCCTTGCTTATTTGAAGCCCGGCTGCGGTTTCGGCGGCAGTTGTTTTCCGAAAGACGTTCAGGCTTTACGTTCGCTGGGTGCCGCGAAAAAAACTTCCATGCGGTTGCTGCAGGCAGTTCTGGAAATCAATGAACGTCAACCGTCTGAGGTCGCGACACTACTTGCGCGGCAACTCGGCAAATTGAAAGGAAAACGGATTCTCGTGCTCGGCCTGGCCTTCAAACCGGGCACGGACGACGTGCGCGAGTCGGCTTCATTGAAAATCATTGAACAACTGCTGGCCGCGGGTGCAGAAATTGACGCGCACGATCCGGTCGCGACGGCAAACGCTGCGGCGGTTTTGCGCTGTCGGCGATTGCATTATGTGCCGGCGTGGCCGGAAAAACTCGGCCAAGCCGACGGCGTGGTGGTGGCGACGTGTTGGCCGGAATATCGGGAATTGGCAAAAGATGTCTTGTCAACGGTTCGGGCGCGGAAAATCATTGTGGACGCCCGGCGGATGTTCCAGCCGGACGAACTGGCGCCGGCCATCTATGCGACCATCGGCTGGACAAAACGAAACGACAGATGAATCAAACGGTTGAACGCACGGCGAAAGCAATTCGCGACGACATTATGGGCCTTGTGCGGGAATACTACGACACGGTCCACGCCCGCAAAACCTTCGTGCCCGGCCAAACCAAGGTCGCTTACTCCGGCCGTGTCTTCGACCACACCGAACTCGAACACGGTGTGGAAAGCATATTGCAATACTGGCTGACCGCCGGGCCGTTCGCCAATCAATTCGAGAAAACGATGCGGGAATTTTTCGGCGCAAACGCCGCCTACCTCGTAAACTCCGGCTCATCAGCCAATCTGCTGATGATTGCCACACTGTTCAGCGAACAGGTCAAAAACCATCTCAAGCCCGGCGATGAAGTCATCACGCCGGCGGTCACGTTCCCCACCACGTTGACACCGGTTGTGCAGAACGGCTTGATCCCGGTTTTTGTGGATTGCCTGCCGGGCGAATACGATATTGACGTTTCCCAACTCGAAGCCGCCGTCAGCCCCAAAACGCGCTGCATTTTTGTTCCGCACACTGTAGGCATTCCGTGCAACATGGAGGTTATCATGGAAGTCGCACGGAAACATGACCTGTGGATTTTGGAGGATGGCTGCGACGCACTTGGCGCGACATGGGATGGCAAGCTCGTCGGTACGTTTGGCGCGATGTCTTCAATTTCATTTTATCCGGCGCACCACATGACGATGGGCGAAGGTGGCATGATCGTGGTGAACCACGGCGGCATCCGCCGCACGGCGCTTTCGATCCGCGATTGGGGGCGCGACTGCTGGTGTGAGCCGGGCCACAATAACACCTGCGGCAAGCGCTTCGACTGGCAGCTTGGCAATTTGCCGCACGGTTATGATCACAAATACATTTATTCGAACCTCGGCTACAATTTGAAGGTAAGCGAAATGCAGGCTGCGCTCGGCGTGGCGCAATTCCAGAAACTCCCGCAATTCATCGCCGCGCGCCGGCGTAACGCGGAATTTTATTTCCAGCGCCTCCAAAAACACGAGAGGCACCTCATCCTTCCCCAAGTTCCGGCGAAGGCAAATCCATCGTGGTTCGGTTTTCCCATCACGTTGCGCGAACACATTGAGCGAAAGAAATTCATAAACTGGCTCGAATCAGTCAACATTGAGACCCGGCTCGTCTTTGGCGGCAACATTCTCAAGCAACCCGGCTTCCGCAACATCCCGCGCCGCGTCCACGGCGAATTGAAAGGCACGGACACTATCATGAACCAGACGCTGTTCATTGGCGTCTATCCAGGTCTGACGGGGGAGATGATGGAATTTGTGGCGGAACGAATTGACAAATTTTTTACCACGCAAATCTAAGGCTTGAAAGTTTTTGTCACCGGCGGAACGGGATTCATCGGCGGCCACTTTCTCAAAAAGGCGCTGGCCGGGCGGCATCACGTGTTCGCCGTGCGGCGGGCGGGCGGCAAAATGCGAATTCCATTGCCGCAGGAGCCGATTTGGCTGAAGGGAAATCTCGACGACGACTGGTCGGCGATGCTTTCCAAATGCGACGCGCTCATTCATTTGGCTGCCGCGGGCGTGAGTCCGCAAAGGGCGGATTGGGATGAACTGTTCGACGTGAACGTCCGGCAAAGTTTGAATCTGTGGCGGCAGGCGGCGAAGGCGGGCGTGAAACGCTTTGTAATTTGCGGCTCCTGTTTTGAATACGGCAAAAGCGGCGAGCGCTTCAAATTCATCCCCGCCAACGCGCCATTGGAACCGGCTAATGCCTACGCTGCGTCCAAAGCCGCCGCAACGATGGCGGCGTTGGCGCTGGCAATTGAACAACAAATCGAGTTGCTGGTTCTGCGACCCTTTCATGTTTTTGGCGAAGGGGAAGAATCAGGACGATTATGGCCATTACTCCGAAAGGCGGCTTTGGCGGGTAAAAATTTTCCGATGACAGCGGGCGAGCAAGTCCGGGATTTTGTTCCTGTGGAAAAAGTGGCGGAAAATTTTGTCGCCGCGCTCGCGCGAACCGATTTGCGCGCAGGCGAGCCGAAGATTGAAAACGTCGGCGCTGGAAAACCGCAAACGCTCCGCGCCTTTGCCGAACACTGGTGGAAGCAATGGGGCGCGAAGGGAAAATTAAAGTTTGGTGACGTTCCCTATCGTGCTAACGAAGTCATGCGTTATGTCCCGCAGATATAATATTTCTCTAAAAACATTTACAATCTGCGATTGCTGGTGGTTGCGCGGCCACATATTGCGCCAGAGAAAAATGGTCACAACCTTTCACAAACGGTCTGATTTCCGGATGCTGCGCTTCTTGCGGTGGAAACCGAGTCGCTGGGCCGAGGTGCGAAGCCTCCTCAAATTCGGCCCGCCCCGGGTGGACACGAAGTGACCGGCGCGCCTTCAAGTCTGCAACAGCGCCACCCATGAAGGCGGCATGTTCTTTCGCACTTCGACCGCGGCAAACGGCTTGCCTTGCCGCGGACCGGTTTTTTTTGGCCCAAGCCGCCATGCGCGCGATGCCTTCTCCGAGGGAAATGTTCTTGATGAGGTCACCGAAATATTTCCGGACTTTTTCGTGCGCCGAGTAGGCATGCACAACCTCGTTGCGGGTGTCGAAATGTTTGGTGGCCGGCTTCACGCCCATTGCCCTGGCCACAACCTGCGCCAGTTCCGCGACCGAATAGGCCTTTTCCGCGCCGACGTTGAATATCTGATTGTTACAAGCCGGGCGCGCAATGCTCACAGCAATCACCGGAGCGACATCGTCAATGTGACTGAACGCGCGCGTTTGCGTGCCGTCGCCGAAAATTGTCATCGGCTGGCGGCGAGGTTTTTCCCATACGACTCGCCGCCTTGACACCTGGCTGGGTGCAACCGAGAATGAACCTCGTTTTTTAACCGCCTGTCATTTATGAAGATTGAAAAGAAAAATGGCGTGTCGAGACCCCGCGGACTTTTCTTCGCGGCGCTGCTGGCCGTCATTTTGGCCGTGCTTTTCGGGAAAAGTCTTTTGCCGGGCTATGTCCACTTTTCCAACGACGGCCCGCTGGGACAACAAAACGCCGCGTGGCGTCAGCTGCCAACCGCCTTCACCGGAAGCTGGTATGACATCAACGACCTTGGCAGCAACGCCGGTGCGATGGCGCCAGCTCCGAGCACATTGCTCTTTTGGGTGCTGGGTCCGGTCGGTTATGCAAAATTCCTCGCGCCCCTGGCGTTGTTCATTTTGGGACTCGGCGCATGGGGTTTTTTCCGGCAACTGAAACTCGCGCCACTGGCGGCGGTACTGGGTGCACTGGCGGCGGTGCTGAATTCAACCTTCTTTGCGACGGCCTGCTGGGGCGTGGCGCCACAGCAAATCGCCATCGGCATGGATTTCCTGGCACTCGCCTTGGTGGTTTCCAACACCTTGGAAACTCCCGTGATTGTTCGTTGGGCCCGACTGGCTTTGGCCGGGCTGGCGGTTGGCGTCAACGTGATGGAGGCCGCAGACATCGGCGCGATTTTCAGTGTATTCGTCGCGGCCTTTGTCTTCTTCAGGGCCGTCGCCGGTGAAGGCGGTGCGGCCTGGGCAAAAGTAGGACGGGGCATCAGCCGGGTGGCGGTCATCGCCCTGTTTGCGGGATTCATCGCAGCGCAAACCATCGTGGCACTGGTTGGCGCCGCCATCGTAGGCATTGCCGGCACCGCGCAAGCGACGGAAACAAAGGCGCAGCATTGGTATTGGGCGACCTCATGGAGCGAGCCGAAAATGGAAACGCTCGGCTTGTTCGTGCCCGGCCTGTTTGGCTACAAGCTGGATACCCCCGATAATATGATGGGCTTCCTCCAAGACAGCTACCAAGGAGGCAGGTATTGGGGTACGGTTGGAAGTGATCCGTTGTTGGATCCGTATTTTGAAGGTGGAAGAAAGGGCCCAACCCCGCCGGGCCAGATCCGGTTTACGGGTGGCCAGAATTATAGCGGCATTTTGGTGGCGCTGTTGGCGTTTTGGGCCGTTGCCCAATCGCTGCGCCGTCAAAATTCAGTCTTCAACCCAACGCAGAAGCGGTTTGTCTGGTTCTGGTCCGTGGTATTGGTCGGCTCGCTGTTGCTGGCCTATGGCCGTTTCGCGCCGTTCTACCAATTCTTCTATATGCTGCCTTACGCCTCCACCATCCGGTGTCCGACCAAATTCCTTCTCGTGTTTTCGTGGGCGATCGTCATCCTGTTTGCCTACGGCATTCATGGTTTGAGCCGGCGATACTTGGAAATTCCGGCGGCCAATTCCGCTTCGTTGTCTGCGCATCTCAAGAATTGGTGGGCGAAAGTCCGCGGCTTCGACCGGAACTGGACTTGCATCTGCGCCGTGGGATCGATAGTCACTTTGCTCGGCTGGTTGATTTACGCCGGGGAAAAGCCAGGCCTCGTGCGCTATTTGCAGACGGTCGGTTTTGGCGATGAAAATCTGGCAAGCCAGATTGCTGCCTTCAGCATCAGACAAGCAGGCTGGTTTGTTCCGTTGTTCACGTCGGCCGCCGGACTTTGCGTGCTCACGGTCGCCGGCGTCTTTGCCGGACGTCGCGCCCGGCTGGGCGGCATTTTGCTGGGCCTCTTGCTCGTGGGCGACCTGGGCCGGGCGGATTTGCCCTACATCATACACTGGGATTACAAACAAAAATACGACATCGATTCAGCCAATCCGGCCAATTCAACCAACCCGATTATTAATTTTCTGCGTGAGAAACCCTACGAACATCGGGTTGCCAACCTGCCATTTAAGGTATCACAGCACTTGCCACTTTATGATGACTGGTTTGGCGAAGTTTACCTCATCGAATGGGCGCAACACCATTTCCCTTATTATAACATCCAGTCGCTCGATAAAATTCAAATGCCGCGCATGCCGGCGGATTTGATGGCTTATGAAGCAGCCTTGTCACCCCGCTCCGCAGACACGGTTTCCATCTATGCCCGGCATTGGGAATTGACCAACACCCGCTACCTGCTCGGAGCAGCGGGCTATCTGGATGTCTTGAACGAACAACTCGATCCGGCACAGCACCGCTTCCGCATCTTTCAACGATTTGACATTGTGCCCAAACCGGGGATTGAACAAGTAAGCCAGCTTGCGGAATTTGCTGCCGCGCCGGGTGACGGCGGCGCACTCGCGCTCTTTGAATTCACCGGCGCGCTGCCACGCGCCAGCCTTTATTCCAACTGGCAAATCTGCACCAATGACCCGGCCACGCTGCAACGATGGCTGGACGGATTAAGGCAGTACCTGCCGGAGGAACCCTATAGCGCATTGGCGAGTTTAAACCCGACTGACCAAGCCACACTCAAAACACTGACTGACACAAACTTCGATCCTGCCAAAACCGTTCTGCTCTCCGCGCCGCTGCCGGTTGCGCCCGGCCCAATCTCAACCAATGCAAATTCTGGCACCGTCAAATTCAAGAGTTACGCGCCAACGGACATCGTCTTTGACGTGCAGGCCGCTGTGCCGTCTGTGCTGCTCCTCAACGACAAGTTCGATCCGGGCTGGCGCGTGTTCGCGGACGGCAAACCGGCGGAATTGCTGCGCTGCAACTTCATCATGCGGGGTGTCTATCTGACGCCCGGCGCGCACACGGTGGAATTTCAATTCAGCCAGCCGAACAAACCGCTTTACATCACGCTGGCGGCCATTGGCGTCGGAATTCTTTTGTGTGGCTTCCTGATATTTTCGACGCGCCGCAACGCCGGGCCGACGACCTAACCGTAAATGTTTTTCGGATGCCGGGGGCGGCCGCCGATTTTATAAACCACCAAATCGCGCAGTTCGACCAGCGCCTGGCCCGCGAGCCACAATGGCCGGCCGGTGATGGGTTGCGCGGCCTGAACAATCTTGCGGGCGTAATCCGGGTTGCCATTTTGCTGGAAACGCTTGGCTTTGATGCCGGATCGCACGGCAAACAACCCTTTGAGTTTCAACTTTCGAAAAACACTGGTGCCTTGTTCGCGCCGTCCCTCATTTCGCATCATGGCTTTCCATTCATCGAGCACGAGCGATTGGATGGTGGGAGCGTAGGCGGAGGTGGTGTTGCTGCCGTGCCAGCGGTATTTCGCCAGCGGGAGATTGATTTGAACCAGCCGATGGCAATGAACTGCGAAATCCGCGTAAAAAACCATGTCGTTCACAATCAAGTAATCGGCCTCATAAAGACAGGGCGCCGGTTTTCGATCGGTTTTGAACAAGGTCGCGCAAAAGGCCTGGTTCCTAAACTCCGCTTTTGCGCGCAGGAACTGGTCTTTGGAAAAAACCTTGACGCGGCCGTCGGGTTTGCCGGACAAACTCAGCTTCTGGCTGCTCTCGTCTATGCGTTCGTCGAGGCACCAAGCCATCCCCCGGCCGGGGGAATCGGCCAATAGTCCCGTCATTACCTGGTAAAAATCGGGACCAATCAGATCATCGGCGTGCAATATTTGCAGGTAATCGGTCTCTTTCGCGAAATCGAGCGCCCGATTGTAATTTTTGATCACCCCCAGGTTCGTCGGATTCTTGATGTATTCGCAGGCCAATTCCTTGAAACCACGGACAATTTCCGGCGTGGCATCCGTCGAGCCATCATCAATGACAATCACCCGGTCCGGTCTCAATGCCTGTTGGGCCACGGAAGCCAAGGTTTGGCCGATGAAAGCCTGACCGTTGTAAACCGGAATGACCGTTATGATGCGCGAGTAATTCAATTCTTGATAAGTAGTGTCGGTTCTCCAAAATTGCGAGTCCAATTTTTCAAGATATCGTAAACCGGATTTGAATGAAGACAGGTTTTTTAATTTTGGGGGGAGGGCCGACCGGCTTGGGCGCAGCGTGGCGGCTGCAGGAAATTAAACACGAAAACTGGCTTCTCCTGGACGCGTCCGATGACGTGGGCGGCCTGGCCCGCTCGTTTGTTGATGAGCACGGATTTACCTGGGACATCGGCGGGCATGTTCAATTTTCCCACTATGCCTATTTCGACGGGGTCATGGATCAGCTCCTGGGTGCCGATGACTGGCTGAATCATCAAAGGGAATCCTGGGTCTGGATACGCGGGAAATTTATTCCGTATCCTTTTCAATATAACATCCACGAGCTGCCTCCCGGAGATCTGGACCGCTGCCTTGCCGGGGTGGTGGACGCCCTCAAAACACCAGTGAAACGCGTCGAGAACTTTCGGGATTGGATTTTGGCCAATTTCGGGGCCGGCATCGCGGAGGTTTTCATGCTCCCTTACAATTTCAAAGTATGGGCTTACCCGCCTGAAATGTTGAATGCCGTCTGGGTGGGGGAGCGCGTTGCCGCGATAGATTTGAAGCGGGTGTTGCACAATTTGGTTTATGGGCAGCCCGACATCTCATGGGGGCCCAATCGAACCTTCCGGTTCCCGCGGCGGGGAGGCACCGGGGCCATATGGAAAAAATGCGCGGAACGGCTGCCGCCCGACAAGCTCGCTTTGAGGGACGCGGCGGTGGAGGTTGATTTGCCGCGGCGGATCGTAAAAACGAGTTCCGGGCTGACCATCCAATATGATTCCCTGCTCAGCACCATCCCTCTTTCCCGGCTGGTGAAGATTTCCGGACAAAACCAATTCGCGCCGTTGGTCAGCCGCGGACTGCTTTTTTCAACGTCCAACATTTTCGGGATTGGCTTGAAAGGCCGGCCGCCGGAACAGTTGCGGACCAAATGCTGGATGTATTTCCCGGAATCAGATTGCCCCTTCTATCGCGTCACCGTTTTCAGCAATTATTCCCCCAACAACGTGCCTCAACCGGATGGCCAGTGGTCGCTCATGGCGGAGGTGTCGGAATCGCCCTGCAAACCCGAAAATCAGGCAACGATGGTTGAATCGGTCATCACCGGACTGTTGAACACGAGATTGATCAATAGCCGGTCGGACATTGTATCGGTTTGGAAATACCGGGCGGAATGGGGTTATCCAACGCCAAGCTTGCACCGGGACGAGGCGCTCAACGAAATATTGCCGTTCTTTGAGCAAAACGGGATTTCCCCCCGCGGACGCTTTGGCGCATGGAAATACGAAGTCAGCAATCAGGACCATTCTTTCATGCAGGGAGTCGAGTCCGTCGAACGGCTGTTCAACGGCAAGCCGGAAATCACCGTTGCCGATCCCAACCATGCCAACAGCAAATATCACCCGTGGCCTTTTGAACGGTGGGAAGCCCGGCCCAATGCCGGCTACAATCCGGTCGGGTGATCCAGAAATTCCCACGGCAGCTTGAATTTCCTGGAAAGACGCGCCGCCAGCGCCTTCACACCGAACGTCTCGGTCGCGTAATGGCCGCCATAAAGCACGTTGACTCCCAACTCCTCGGCCAGCGTATAAGTCCAGTGCGGGCCTTCGCCGGTGACGAAGGTGTCCACCCCCTCCTCGGCGGCATTTTTCAGGAATTCCCCGGCGCCACCCGTGATGACCCCGATGCGCCGGCAAGCCTCCGGGCCGCCTTGAATCACCAGGGGCCTTTCCCCGGTGGCGCGATGCAGCCGGGCGGCCAGAACCGATCGTGACAGGGGCGTCCGCGATTGCAATCCGTAATGCTGCCCTCCCATCAACAGGAACGGGCGTGGATTTTTCAGGCCGAGCGCCGCGCACAGCAACGCGTTGTTGCCGAGGCGCGGATGAAAATCGAGCGGCAGGTGCGAACTGTAGACCGCCAGATTGTTTTCAACGAGCAGCCGGAGCAGTTCGTGGTTTTTCCCCGTCCACGGCTGGCGCGCGCTCCAGAACAGCCCGTGATGGACAATCATCAGGTCCGCCCTGGCTGCGATGGCGAGTTTGACCGTGGCGAGGCTTGCGTCCACCGTCACGGCGATGCGCGTGACGGCGCCGCGATTTTCCATCTGCAACCCGTTGACGGCTCTCGCGTTGTCCTGGATTTCCTTTGCGCGCAAAATCCGGTCGCAATATTTCACGATGACCGCGAGTGGAATCTTCGGCATGGCGCGATGTAAGCAGAACCGGGCAAAGGTGCAAAGCGCGAAAGCGGAGGCAACTATTGGCGCACGGCCGGAGCAAATCCCGGCGCAAATACAGTGACGTTTGCTTGACTTCCAAAGGCGGGCACTTCATTAAACAGCCGCAAAACAAGCTGAAATCTCCCGCATGAATTTGTTTCGCCGAAAAAGCGTCACCGACCTGCAAGCGGAGGCGTTGACCGACACAAGTCTGCATCGCGCGCTGGGACCGCTGAATCTGGTTACGCTGGGCATTGGCTGCATCATCGGCACGGGCATTTTTGTCCTGACCGGCACGGCGGCCGCCCAAAACTCCGGGCCGGCGGTGGTCCTTTCCTTTGCGCTGGCGGGCATTGTCTCGGCGTTCGCCGCGCTGTGCTATTCCGAATTTGCCTCGCTGGTCCCCATGTCCGGCAGCGCCTACACGTACGGCTACGCCACACTGGGCGAACTGTTTGCCTGGATCATCGGTTGGGATTTGGCCTTGGAATATGCGGTGGGCGCCATCGCCGTGTCCGTGGGCTGGTCCGGCTATACGGTTTCGTTTCTGAGGGATTTCGGCATCCAGATTCCCCCGGAACTTTCCGCCGCGCGCGGCATTCATTTGATTGAACTTCCCGCCGCCCTGGCCGCCGCCTTGAAGTTGAAGGTCGGTTGGGTGGTCTTCGGCGGCGATTTGGCGGACCGAATAAAAGCCGCCGGAATGGACCCCGCCAGCCTCCCTCACGTCACGGCCATTTTCAACCTGCCTGCCGTCATCATCGTCGCCATCGTGACCGTGCTGCTGGTTATCGGCATCCGGGAATCGGCCGGGTTCAACAATTTCATTGTCTTTCTCAAAATTGCGGTCGTGTTGCTCTTCATTTTCGGCGCGGCCCGGGCCATCAACCCCGCCAACTGGCACCCGTTCATCCCCGCCAACACGGGCAAATGGGGCGAATTCGGCTGGTCGGGCGTCATGCGCGGCGCCAGCCTCGTGTTCTTCGCCTACATCGGATTCGACGCGGTCAGCACCGCCGCGCAGGAGGCCAAAAATCCGCGGCGCGACGTGCCCATCGGCATCATCGGTTCGCTGCTGGTTTGCACCGTGCTTTACATTTTGGTTTCCGGCATTGCCACCGGCGTGGTGCCTTACCGGGAACTGGACGTGCCCGAACCGATTGCGCTGGCCGCCGACCACGCGAACATGGGCTGGATGGCGGGCATCATCAAACTCGGCGCCATTGCCGGGCTTTCTTCTGTCATCCTGGTGATGATGCTGGGGCAGACGCGCGTGTTTTGGAGCATGTCGCGCGACGGGTTGCTGCCGCCGTTTGTGAGCCGCGTTCATCCCCGGTTCAAAACGCCGTGGCTCATTACCATTGTCACCGGCGTGGTGGTGGCCTTCTTTGCCGCCGTCCTGCCGGTGCGGGACGCCGGGAACCTGTGCAACATCGGCACGTTGCTGGCATTCGTCATCGTCTCGCTCGGCGTGCTCGTGCTGCGGGTGCGCGAGCCGGAATTGCAGCGGAAGTTCAAGACGCCGTGGGTTTGGTTCGTGGCCCCGATGGGCGCGCTTTCCGCCTTCGGGCTGATGATGTATCTGCCGCTGATGACCTGGGTGCGGCTGCTGGTGTGGTTTCTCATCGGTATCGTGATCTACATCTGTTACGGCTACCGCCGCTCCAAATTGCAGACGCAGACAAAATAAACCGGTAGCAGCGCCAGCGGCGCGACATCTTTGTAGAACCGCAACCCAAAATAAAACCCAGCCCCATCGGGGCGGCATATTCCATCCGTTTCCCCGACGATGTCGCTCCTGACGGAGCTTTTGCTGTTTCGGCATGGACGAGCTACAAAGATGCCAGCCCTACGGGCTTTGCTGACTTCGTATCGTCCACATGACAGAATTCACGTGCGAAGAAATAGCTTCATTACGCGCTCACGGAATCACCCAACGACAGGTGGTGACGGGCGCATTATTGGTGGCATTGATTACGGCTGCATTCAGACTGGTTGACGTGGTTTGCCACACCGACCCATCAGCCATGCCGAGGTTACCTACGCGATAATGCCGTTCGTTGCTCCACGCGAGCGAGTTGGTAGTCGGAAGATTCAAAATCCCGGGTTTTACACGGACGTCGTTGATGGCCAGATTGTCGTCACCATCCAGAATCATTTGCGGAAAAGCGGCGGTAGCGTCCACATTGAAGAAATAACTGACGTTCGCGTCGTTGAAACCTTTGGAAAATGATAAGGCTGTTTTTCGTCGTTTGTCATCAAGGCAATAAAGGGCCTTTGGCGTGTTGAGTTCGTTGGAAAGGGTCAGCCATAGGATGTAGGCGTTGCTATTGGCAACAAATTTCAAGGTTTCATCGTTGGTGAAGGCAAATTGCATTGGATACTTGTCGTAGTGATCTTTCGCCCAAACCTGAAACGCCGTGCCAATTTCATGCAAATTGTTTACGCAATTAATCCTTCCGTAATGTTTATACTTTGCCGCATGGAGCACCGACAACAGTGATGCAGCCAGAAATCCTGCTACGGCAATGATTACGATCAATTCGATCAAACTGAATCCTTGGTTCCGGTTGAATGGAGTTTCAATTTTCATATTGCCAACTGTATGTCATGTCCTGTTTGCGAATGTTTTTTACGCGATACTGGCACTCACGGAATCACCCAACGACAGGTGGCGACCGGTGCGCCGTTAGTGGCAGCTATCATAGCGGTCCAGAGAGAGGAAGGAGTTGTCTGCTGAATGCTCCCGTCGGCCATGCCAATGATACCGACACCGCGATGCCGCTCTTTGGTCCAGGTCAGCGAACCGTTTATCGGAAGGGTCAAGATACCGGGTTTTACCCGAACGCCGTTGACGGCCAGATTGTCATCACCATCGAGAATCATTTGCAGATAAATATCAACGGTAGTGTCCAAGCTGAAAAAGTAACTGATGTTGGCGTCGCTAAAGCCCTTGGCAAAATTGGTGGCGGCTATACGCTCAGTGTCAGCGGGACAATTAAGATATTTTGGCGTCCCGAATTCATTGGACATGGTTTGCCATAGTACATAAGCCTTGCCGTGACCAATCAAGTCCATCGTCTCGTTGTTTGTCAGAGCAAAATACATCGGGTATTTGTCACCGGCGTCTCCTTCCCAGACTTTGAAGGCGGTATTGACACAGGATAAGTTGTAGACGCAAGCCATATTCCTACCAATTCGCCTTACTGTGATAAGCGCAGCAAACAGCGTCGCTGCTAGTACAGCAATCACGGCAATAACCACGAACAATTCAGCCCGAGTGAATGCTTCGGTTCGATTGGCGGCAGGCCGGGTTTCCATGATGCCAATTGAATCACCGGCATCGCCAATGCCAAGCAGTTTTTCGTGGGATTCTGGCAGTGTACTAATTTTGCGCGGAGCGCAGATTGTCTTCAATCCGCAGTGCCTGGATTTGTCGGACGCGCTGCGAGTTGGGACAACTCGCGCTCCGGCAGCGCCAGCGGCGCGGCATCTTTGTAGAACCACAACCAAATACTCCCTCTCCTCCACGCCATGGAGGAGAGGGCTGGGGAGAGGAGGCGCGTTTGCGGCAAAAAGTTGGGATGCCCCTCTCCTCGATCCTCTCCCCGCTCCTCCGTCGTGGGGTGAGGAAGGAAAAACATGCGCGCCTTCGCGTCCTTCGCGTCCTCGCGAGCCGAACGGCGGCATCAAAACTTCACGGCCATCAGCATTTCGCAACACCGATGGCCGTGAGTTTGTTCAGCAAACAATCGGGAGATTATCGGTCGGTGGATTCCTCATCGGCGGGCGCGCCGGAACGCCAGTGGCCTCTTTGCCAGACATAAATGTTGCCCTGCTGCACCCATTTGCCCCGAAGCCAGATGTCGCCCGGATGCGGGCGCGTCCGCCAGTGGCCGGCCACCCAGACCCATTGGCCGCGCCAGTCCCAGTGGCCATCAATGAAATACCACAGCGTCCGCGGGCCGGGACACACGGGAATGACATCTTTTTGATTGTCCGGCGGCGGCTGGGTGGGTTGTCCGACATTGACGTTGTCCGCCGTCGCAACCTGCGGCGCGACGTTGGTGGGCCGTGACACGCAGCCCGCGAACAGCGGCAGCGCGGCGGCAATAAGGAGCGTTTTGATTGG
>JBEKMU010000027.1:0-25742 GCA_049523555.1 Verrucomicrobiota bacterium
GCCAAATGAATCCGATCAATCTGACTGCCATGCCGGACCGGCAAATTGATGAATTGTATCGGAAGTTCCTGAAATATTTCATTCGTCCGCAAATGACGTGGGCATTGCTGCGGGACACACCCGCCGCCGAGCGCCGGGGGCGTTGGCCCCTGCGCAGGAATCTGGCCCGCTTTGTTCTGCGTCATCCACTCAAAGCGATGCGGGCGCCGTGGTAGGACCCGAACCCATGCCGGCAAAAACCAACGGCTGCGATGTGGACAAGCCGCGTAATCCGGCCAAGAGTGTGACGGTGGAATAGATTAAAAATTCTTCCTCGGCGCAAACGTAGGAGCGTTGATAATCAAGTTTTTTACGGGCGAGTCGTTTTGTAATCCAACCAAGGCTCTCATTTATCCGTGTGAATCCGTGTTCATCCGTGGTCCAATTCACCCGAACGTATCGCCGTTCCAGCCCCAGTTGCCGGCAGGGACATCGGTGAAATTCAGGTAAATCCGGTCCGGCGGCACGCCGAGGGATTCGCTCAACAAACTGCCAATCTTTTGCGCGAGCTGCCGGTTCACGTCGTCGTTCAAGCCGCCAATGCTGCGGATGTCCACGAAGGCGGCGTCACCCGGTTTGCCGGACATGAGCATGGCCGCGGGGCTGACGACGACCATGACGTATTGTTCGGGTTTGCCAATCGTCCCGGCCACGATTTTGGAGAGGGACGCGGGCAATGTTTTCTTGTTTTCATCGGAGAGCACAACGGTGGTTTCGAGTTTTAACAGTGGCATAATGGTTTTCGGTTCAGATCCGGCATCGTAATCCCGTTTCCAGTCTAAGCCCCCACACGGGGATTTTTCAATCCGCAGTTACACTTCGACTCAATGACCGGCCTGTTGCTTGCTACATCGGCTAATAGCAGCCGTAATAAAGTGACATGAATGTAACAAAATTGTTGCAAATGTCCGATATGTGATATGATTGCGATATGAACGTGATAATTTTTGCCGTGCCGTTTGTGGTGGCGCTTGCCTTTGCCGCGCTCACCTTTCATCAGGAAATGCGCTAGCCGCCTGCGCACGATTTCGCCGCCCCGCTCAAGGACGGCATACTAAAGTCCAAGGCCGTTGCCTTGGACTTTTTTTATATTTCGTTGAATGTTGAAGCTGCTTTCGCCGACGTGCAATTCGTGTTTCGTCCGTGTTCGGTCTGTGGCTAAATGTCAGCATGTCCGCCGGAAAAAAAAACTGGCATGGCTTAATTTCCGTCGCCGTTTTGTTATTTGTCAGTTGCCAATCTGCTTTCCCGCGACCCATCCCGTTGGCGCGGCAACCGGTCGAAATGAAGCGGGTGTCCGACGGCACAAATTCGGTTCCGCCAAAAGCCAAATGGCACACGGTCACCGTCACGCCGCGGCCCGGCCTGCCGAAAATCCATACCTACAACAAATTCAACCCGGTCTGGTGGTTCGGAAACATTGACGACCCGAAGCCGCCCGCGTGGTATCGGCCGAACAACAAGCACCGGCAGGCAAAGTGGCATTTGCGGAATCCGTTCCACAATTTCGATCATTACGTCATCGGCGTTGCCGACAAGAAATTCGCCCGCAGCGGGCGGTATCCGGAAAGGAATTCAAACCCGACCGGCGGCTGGGATTTCGAGGTGGCCAGACGCAAATTGGCCTTGCTTCCGTTCATTTCCTACCAACGCGCCAAATTCAACTTCTATTTCGGCTGGCGCGAACACGGCAGTTTCGGCATCAAACTGAATTTTTCCGCTCCGCCAGCCAAACCACCAGCAAAAGACAACCTCAACACACTGCCAAATGCAAAGCCATAGGGCCGCAATTCTTATTACATCCGCGCTCAATCCCGTCTTCGCTTCTTGCTTCAGCATGGCAAGTTGTGGCTTAATCAATGCCCGTGAAAATTGTTGGAATCGTTCCCGCACGCTACGCCTCGACGCGCTTTCCCGGCAAACCGCTCGCGCCCATCGCGGGCAAACCGCTCCTCCAGCATGTCGTCGAGCAGTGCAAAAAGGCGAAGTCGCTGAACGAAGTCATCGTGGCCACTGACGATGCGCGCATCGCAGAAGTCGTGAAAAAGTTTTGTCGCGTGGAACTGACACACCCGGAGCATCCCAGCGGCACCGACCGCATCGCCGAAGTCGCGGCGCGTTGCCGGTGCGACGCGGTGGTGAACGTTCAAGGCGATGAGCCGATGATTGATCCGGCGGTGATTGACGCTGTGGCCGGCGCGCTGGCGCAAAACGAGATGTCCACCGCCGCCACCCGCATCAAAAATCCCGCCGATTATGACAATCCGAATGTCGTAAAAGTCGTTGTCAACACCGCCGGTCGCGCGTTATATTTTTCGCGGCGCACGATTCCGTATCTGCGCGAAGCCGCCAGTGGTTCGGTGAGCGAACAGTTGGCGGCGTTTCCTTTTTTGAAGCATCTCGGCATTTACGGGTACCGGCGCGGAACGCTGTTGCGGCTGGTGAAATTCCCGGTGTCGCCGCTCGAAAGCGCGGAGAAGCTGGAACAGTTGCGCGCGCTGGAAAACGGAATCCAAATCGCGGTCGTGAAGGTGGATTACGACGGCGTGGGCGTGGACGCGCCGGAAGATGTGGCAAGCGTCGAGAAATTGTTAAACCGTTGAATCGTTGAATTGTGTATGTATTCGAAAGCGCCAGTAAAAACTGCGACAGATACATTTCGCACGTTTGAAGATTTGGAAGTCTATCAAGCGGCGCGTGAATTCCGCAAAGCCATGTATGCTGTTACGCGGCGGCTTCCGGCTCACGAAAAATTTGAATTGGCAAGCCAGATTCGACGCGCGGCGGTTTCATTGACCAACAATATTGCCGAAGGACACGGACGCTATCATTATCTCGAGCAAATCAAATTCACTTTGCAGGCACGAGGATCGTTGCAGGAATTGATTGATGATTTGAACATCTGCGACGACGAGCACTATCTTCCGGCGAATGAGGTTGCCAGCTTGAAGCAGCAAGGCTGGCGGGTTTATCAATTGGCGAACGGCTATATCCGCTACCTGCGCGAGCGCAAGGCGGGCGCGTCTTTGGAGTTGCACGAATCCTCTCCCGCTTACGGTCTAACCGACCACCAGTTGGATGACATGCTCAACGAACCGATTCAACCATTCAACGATTTAGCGGTTAAACGAACATGAAATTTATTTTTGTTACCGGCGGTGTGGTGAGTTCACTCGGCAAGGGCCTGACGGCGGCGGCGCTGGGCACATTGCTCGAAAATCGCGGCCTCAAGGTCGTGTTGCAAAAATTCGACCCCTACCTCAACGTGGACCCCGGCACAATGAATCCGTACCAGCACGGCGAGGTTTACGTGCTCGACGACGGCGCGGAAACCGACCTCGACCTCGGCCATTACGAACGCTTCACCAATGTCAAGCTGACGCGCCTCAACAATCTTACCAGCGGCCAGGTTTATCAGAACGTGCTCAACAACGAGCGCGAAGGCAAATATCTCGGCAAGACCGTGCAGGTGATTCCGCACGTCACCGAAGAAATCAAAAATCGCATTCACCTGCTGGCCGAGCAGAGCAAGGCGGACGTCGTCATTACCGAGATCGGCGGCACGACGGGCGACATCGAGGGTCTGCCGTTTCTCGAGGCCATCCGTGAATTCGCGCTGGAAGCCGGCCGCGGCAATGTCGTGTTCGTCCATGTCACCTACGTGCCGTTCATCAAGGCGGCGGGCGAGTTGAAAACCAAGCCCACGCAGCAGTCGGTCGCCAAGCTGCGGGAAATCGGCATCACGCCGCACCTCATCGTCTGCCGCTGCGAAAAGCCGCTGGAAAAGGAGTTGCGCCAGAAGATTTCCATGTTCTGCAACGTGCCCGTGGAGGCGGTGATCGAGGAGCAGGACGTGGAACACTCGATTTACGAAGTGCCGCTCATGCTCCAGCGCGAGCGCGCCGACGACCTGGTCTGCGGACTGCTGCGCCTCGACGTGCCGCCCGCCAACATGATGCACTGGCAGGAAATCATCCGCAAAATCATCGCGCCGCAACACCGCGTCCGCATCGGCGTGGTCGGCAAATACATCGGCCTGCAGGACGCCTACAAGTCCGTCTATGAAGCCATCAGCCACGGCGGCATCGGCAACGATTGCGGCGTGGACATTGTGCGCGTGGACTCCGAGGAGATTGAAAAGAAAGGCGCGGCCAAAATCCTGAAAGGCCTCGGCGGCATCCTCGTGCCCGGCGGGTTCGGCGAACGCGGCATCGAAGGCAAAATCAAGGCCGCCCAGTATGCGCGGGAGAACAAAATTCCCTATCTCGGCCTATGCCTGGGCATGCAGATCGCCACCATTGAATTTGCGCGCAATGTTCTGAAGTTGAACAAGGCGCATTCGACGGAATTTGACCCGGCCACGCCGCACCCGGTCATCGCCATGCTCGATGAGCAGCGCAAAATTACCAAAAAAGGCGGCACGATGCGGCTGGGCGCGCAGCCGTGCCAGTTGGCGCTCGGCACCAAGGCGGCGGAACTCTACGGTTCCTTCGTGGTCAACGAACGCCACCGGCACCGCTACGAGTTCAACAACGCCTACCGCGAAAAATTTGAGAAGACCGGGTTCGTGTTCAGCGGCTTGTCACCGGACGGCAAGCTCGTCGAAATTATCGAGCTAAAGGACCACCCGTTTTTCATCGCGAGCCAGTTTCACCCGGAATTTTTGAGCAAGCCGCACCAGCCGCATCCGCTGTTCAAGGGTTTCATCGCCGCCGCCCACGCCAAAATCCACCAGAAGCCGCTGTGAGCATGACAATTCCCCAAACAGAGATTGAAAAAAATCGCGCCGCATGGTGGGCTGAACATTACAAGCCGGGACTGCCAGTGTCCGAAGTATTTCAGTTGAATGAGGAATTGATAAGTTTGTTTCCAATGACCGACGAGGAGCGCGAGCAACGGAAAAAGGAAATGGAAGATATACCCGAGTTCGTGCTTTAATTACGCTGTATGAAACGCATCTTTTTGAAAATTTGCGTTGCAGCTCTTGTTCTATTTGCGTTGCTCGTCATCAGCTTCACCGTTTGGCGGGTGAATCTGGCGCATGACGTAAAAGCGAAGTTGCAGGCGATTCGCGCCGCCGGTTTGCCAGCAAGCGGCGAGGAGGCGGATGCTTATTACACCGCCGTTCCCGACAATGAAAATGCGGCGGTGAAAATGGCCGAAGCCTTCGGGCTGATGACCAATTATCCCGACGGACGTTCCAACACCGTTGCTTCCATCAGGTTTTCAGACAGGAGAAGCTCCCCGACATCAGAGCAGTTGGAATTGCTTGCCAGCTATTGCGCGATGAATTCAAACGCCCTTGCTCAAGCCGGGGAAGCCGTCAAATTGCCGCACAGCCGATACCCAATCCATTTGTCGTGGGGTGCATATACATTGCTGCCGCATTTGGCAAAACTCAAAAATTTGTCACTCATTGCCGAATATGAATCATTGCTTGATGAGAAATATTCCGCCGCCGACATTTCAACCATCACTGGCATGGCGCGCACATTGGACACCGAGCCGGTTTTAATTTCAAAACTCGTCAGGATTGCCATGTTGAACATGGCGGAGATGGCGCTGGAGCGACGGCTGAACGCCGGCAACTTGACCGATGCAGAGATGAAGCATTTGGGTGAATTGTTTGCCGAATCGGCCAAGACCAATCAAATTGCGAATGGACTGATCGGCGAACGGGCAACATTTATGCAGAATTTCGGGATGAGTTATGCGGAATGGAAAAGGCTTTCCAATTCTGGTCTGGACAACTCATCGTCGCAAGATGGCCCGCCATTGCCAGGTTCTCAACCGCTTATATTCAAGTTCACGGGTTTATTCGAGCGCGAACAGCGATTTTATTTGCAAACCATGCAGACATTCATTTCGTTTGCTGAAAACTGTCCGAAAAACTTTTCGCAGATCACAAATTTTCAAGAACAGATTTGGCGGCCCATCGGGCATAACCATTACATCATTTTAAGCATGTTGATGCCGGCAGTCGGAATGGCGAGCGAAAAAGAAATAAAAGGTTTGGCTCAAGTCCGCACGGCGCAAACCGCCCTTGCCGTCGAGCGTTTCCGTCTGGCGACCGGTCGGTTGCCTGAAAATCTGAAGGGATTGACGCCTGAATTTCTTTCTACCGTGCCAGTTGATCCTTTCGATGGCGCACAACTGCGTTACCATCGCCTTGCCAAGGGTTACGTGATTTACAGTGTTGGTGCCGACGGCCACGACGATGGCGGACGCGAGAAACCTGCCGACTGGAAACCCAGCGACAAAACAACCTACGACATCACTTTCACTGTCGAGCGATAATCGGCGAAATTCCAGGTGTGACTTATTCCGAAGCCATCCAATTTCTTTACGGCTTGCGTTTGTTCGGCGCGAAGTTCGGTCTGGAAAACACGTTCAAACTCGCCGCACTGGCGGGCCATCCACAAGACCGGCTCCGCTTCATTCATGTTGCCGGCACGAACGGCAAAGGCTCCACCTGCGCCATGCTCGAAAGCATTTATCGCGCGGCGGGCCTGCGCACCGGGCTGTTCACCTCGCCGCATCTGGTTTCGTTCCGCGAACGGATTCAGGTCAACCGCCAGCTCATCTCCGAAAACGAAGTCATCCGGCTGGTCGAGGCTTTGCAGCCGTTGCTCAAACAATTTCCCGCCGATCACCAACCGACCTTTTTTGAAGTCGTCACGGTCATAGCGCCGAAGTTCTTTGCCGAACAAAAGTGCGACCTGGTAATTTGGGAAACCGGCCTGGGCGGACGTTTGGACGCGACAAATATTGTCACTCCGCTGGCCAGCATCATCACCAATATCGGCATCGAACACTCGGAATGGCTCGGCGATACCTTCGAAAAAATCGCCGCTGAAAAGGCCGGCATCATCAAACCGAATGTGCCCGTCATCACAGCCGCGCGGCCGGGCGAAGGGCTGGAAGTGATCGCGTCGGTGGCGCAGGAGAAACACGCACCGTTGACCGTGGTGGATGAATCGCAGGCCCATCGGCCTCCCTTGGACGCCCTCGAGCTTCCGCTGCACGGTGCGCACCAGAAACTCAACGCGGCGGCCGCCGTGGCGACCGTGCGCGCCCTCGACAGTCGGCTGCCGGTCAACGATGCTGCGTTGCGCCAGGGGCTGCTCACGGTTGATTGGCCGGGCCGGATGCAACGCGTGTCAACGGCATCGGGGCGGATCGTGTTGCTGGACGGCGCGCATAATCCCGCCAGCGCCGAAGCCTTGCGGGCGGCCCTCCAGGCCGAATTTCCGGACGCCAAACCCGCCGTCATTTTCGGCGTGTTCCGCGACAAGGACTCGGCGAGCATGTGCCATTCGCTGGCGCCGCTGGCCGGCCGACTCCTGCTGACGCCAGTCCACAGCAATCGCACCGAAGATCCGGCCCGGTTGGTGACGGCCTGCCGGGAGGTGAACCCACACGCGCCCCTTGAGGTTTGCGCTTCGCTGGCACAAGCCATCGAAAAGGCAGCCCGCGAGCCATTCATCGTCATCACCGGTTCGCTCTATCTGGTCGGTGAGGCGATGGAATTACTCGGTTTATCGCCCGCGAACGGCGGGGAACGCGCCCTGAACGAATGGACCACCAGGGTTTCCATGC
This sequence comes from Verrucomicrobiota bacterium, assembly GCA_049523555.1. Lineage (GTDB taxonomy): Bacteria > Verrucomicrobiota > Verrucomicrobiia > Limisphaerales > UBA11358 > UBA11358. Next base: position 7,639 of record JBEKMU010000027.1, read on the forward strand.
GCTAATGATTTGGTTTAGCATAAATGATTCTTTGCCAGGAGGATGGATTCTTTCTTGATTCTAACCCTCTGGATAAGTAAATAATTCCGTCCGTTAGAGTAATTTTGAGAATCAACATGGCTTACGCAGACACCATGCCGCAACAAGGCCGTTTCGGGCAGACCGCCCGCCGGGATGCCTGGTGGGTGCAGCCGCTGCTGGTGTTCCTGGGGCTTGCGACGTTCATCGTCTATTCCACCTGGGCGGCGTTTCAAGGAATGCATTACTGGTGCGGCGTGAATGGCGCGAACTATCTTTCGCCCTTTTATTCGCCGGAAATTTTCGGGAACTCGCCGCACAGTTGGTTTGGGCCCAAACCTGGCTGGTGGCCGGCGTGGCTGGCATTTTCACCGGCGCTGTTAATTCTGTGGGCGCCGGCGGGTTTTCGATTCACCTGTTATTATTACCGTGGCGCCTATTACAAGGCGTTTTGGGCCGACCCGCCGGCGTGCGCCGTCGGCGAGCCGCGCAAGGTTTTTCTCGGTGAAAGATCCTTTCCGCTCATCATGCAAAACATCCACCGCTACTTCCTCTACCTCGGGCTGCTGTTCCTGCTCTGTCTCGCGTACGACGTTTGGGAAGCCCTGTGGTTCACGGACGGCGGCGCAAAACATTTCGGCCTCGGCGTCGGAACCGTTGTGCTCGCGCTGAACGTTTTTTTCCTAAGCAGCTACACCTTGGGCTGCCATTCCTTGCGGCATTTGACCGGCGGGTTCCTGGATGAACCCTCCAAAGCGCCGGCCTGCGCCAGGAGTTATGCCTGTGTGAGCTGCCTTAACCGCCGTCATATGCTCTGGGCGTGGATAAGTTTGTTCTGGGTCGGCTTCTCGGATGTTTACGTGCGCCTGTGCTCCATGGGCATCTGGCATGATTTCAGATTTTTCTAAACCTATAACCTGAATTTTTGTCGCTGTGGCCAATTACGAAACTCTCGAATACGACGTGCTGATCATCGGCGCGGGCGGTGCGGGTTTGCGCGCGGCCATCGAAGCCTCGGCGGCGGGCGTGAAGGTCGGCCTGGTCTGCAAATCACTGTTGGGCAAGGCGCACACGGTCATGGCTGAAGGCGGCATGGCGGCGGCGCTTGCCAACGTGGACGACCGCGATGGTTGGAAGGTCCACTTCGCCGACACGATGCGCGGCGGCCAATATATCAACAACTGGCGCATGGCCGAGTTGCACGCGAAGGAAGCGCCCGACCGCGTCCGCGAACTCGAAGCCTGGGGCGCGGTTTTCGACCGCACGCCCGACGGAAAGATTCTCCAGCGCAATTTCGGCGGCCACCGGTATCCGCGCATCGCGCACGTTGGCGACCGCACCGGGCTGGAACTGATTCGCACGCTGCAGGACCACGGCATCCATCAAGGCATCGAGGTCAACATGGAGCACACGATTGTCACGCTGCTCAAGGATAGCGACCGGGTGGCCGGTGCATTCGGTTACGACCGTGAGCATGGCCGTTTCAAAATATTCCGGGCGAAAGCCATCGTGCTCGCCACGGGCGGCATTGGCCGCGCCTATAAAATCAGCAGCAATTCCTGGGATTGCACCGGTGACGGCCAGTCGCTCGCCTATCACGCCGGTGCGGAACTGGTGGACATGGAGTTCGTGCAGTTCCATCCGACCGGCATGATCTGGCCGCCCAGCGTGACGGGCATGCTTGTGACCGAAGGGGTGCGCGGCGAAGGCGGCGTTTTGCGGAACAAGGACGGCAGGCGTTTCATGTTCGACGATGTGCCGGACAATTACAAGGCGCAGACGGCGACCGATCCGGAGGAGGGCTGGCGTTATTGTCGGGGCGACCGGAATGCGCGCCGGCCGCCCGAACTGCTGACGCGCGACCACGTGGCGCGTTGCATCATGCGCGAAGTCAAGGCCGGCCGTGGCAGCCCGCACGGCGGTGTGTTCCTCGACATCTCGTGGATCAAGGAGAAAATTCCGAACGCCGCCGAGCACATCAAACGCAAGCTGCCCAGCATGTACCACCAGTTCCTGCAACTCGCCAGCGTGGACATCACCCGCGAGCCGATGGAAGTCGGCCCGACCACGCACTACATCATGGGGGGCGTGCGCGTGAATAGCGACACTCAAATGTCAACGGTGCCGGGGCTGTTCGCGGCGGGCGAGGTGACCGCCGGATTGCACGGCGCGAACCGGCTGGGCGGCAATTCGCTGTCGGATTTGGTTGTGTTCGGCAAACGGGCCGGAGAGTTCGCTGCAAAATTCGCAAAGGAACACGGCGCCGGCCAGGTCAACGACGACCAGATCGAGGAAGCCGCGCGGCAGGTACTGGAGCCATTCAATCGCGGGGCGTTGGCGGGCGGCAACGCCGAAGGGCCTTATCAGGTGCAGTACGATTTGCAGGAAACGATGCAAAACCTCGTCGGCATCGTGCGACGCGAGGAGGAAATGGTCCGCGCGTTGGACGGGATTGGAAAACTTTCGGAACGCGCCAAACACGTCGCCGTCCACGGCCACCGTGATTTCAATCCCGGCTGGCACACGGCGCTGGATTTGAGAAATCTGCTCACGGTTTCCGAGGCCATTACGCGTTCGGCCATCGAGCGCAAAGAAAGCCGCGGCGGACATTTCCGCGACGATTTTCCGAACAAGGACGCGGTGGCCGGCAGGATGAACGTCGTTGTCCGGAAGAGTACCGACGGCACCATGCAGGTGCGGCGCCAGCCGATTCCCGAAATGCCGGCGGAGTTGAAACAAATTATTGAGGAAATGAAATGATGCGTTGAAACGTTGAATCGTTAAACCGTTTAACCGATTCAACGATTCAACCGTTTAACGATTTAACGAAAGTGAAAACAGCCGTTTTCAAAATCTGGCGGGGCGACGCCCAGGGCGGGAAGTTCGTGGAGTACACCGCGGAAATCACCGAAGGCATGGTGGTGCTCGACGCGGTACTGCACATCCAGGCGGCGCAGGCCAACGACATGGCCTGCCGCTGGAACTGCAAGATCGGCCGGTGCGGCTCGTGCTCGGCGGAAATCAACGGCCTGCCGAAACTGTTGTGCATGACGCGGCTGGATCAGTTGCCGCTCGACCAGCCCGTGATCATCCAGCCCATGAAGACGTTCCCGCACATCCGCGACCTGGCCACGGATGTTTCCTGGAATTATCGCGTTAAGAAAAAAATCAAGAAATTCAAGCCGCGCAAACCCGACGCGCCGGACGGCACCTGGCGGATGCAGCAGGCGGATGTTGACCGCGTGCAGGAATTCCGCAAGTGCATCGAATGTTTTCTTTGCCAGGATGTCTGCCACGTGTTGCGCGAGCATCACAAGCACGATGAGTTCATCGGCCCGCGTTTTCTGGTCTATACCGCCGCGCTGGAGATGCACCCGCTCGACACGGAAGACCGGTTGCCGGAATTGAAGCAGGCACACGGCGTCGGCTTTTGCAACATCACCAAATGCTGCACGAAAGTCTGTCCGGAAAGCATCCACATCACCGACAACGCCATCATTCCGCTCAAGGAACGCGCGGTGGACAAATACTTCGACCCGCTTGGCTGGCTGTGGAAGAAGTTACGGCCGAAGGCATGATGGCGAACGTCAGACCGCCACGCCTTCTTCTTCGGCTTCCATTGTCGCCATCAGGTCTTTTTCCGCCAGCACCCAATCCTTCAACGTCAGCGGATGTTCCGACAGCTTGTCGCGATACAACCGATACGCATGTTCGCGTACCATGCCTTTGGTGACGCCGGGAGTGACCGGGTTGGGCTGCTCGACGGCTTCCGGAGTTTTGGTTTTTGCTTTCATACCAAAACATAAGCTTTCGCGTCCGCTCTGCAAGTAACGGCGGGAAGCATGTTTAAAACAAATCGCTGCGAGTGAAGACTGGTGCGCGGTACAAGACTTGAACTTGTGACCCCTACCGTGTCGAGGTAGTGCTCTGCCAACTGAGCTAACCGCGCACTGGAAATTTCAGGCTGACAGTCCCGCTGCGCGTTGGCAAGCGCGAATTGCCAATGAACTGTATGCGATGGTCATCGCCAAAAGCGTGGCGAAAAATTTGTTTGAATGGCGACTGCATCCGCCATTACTTTGCTAAATATTTATGACCTTCATCCACGAAGATTTTTTGCTGGGCACAAAAACCGGCTGCCAGCTCTACCACAAGTACGCCGAAGCCGAGCCGATTTTTGATTATCACTGCCACATTCCGCCGCGCGACATCGCGGAAAGCCGCCGGTTCAAAAACCTTTTTGAAATCTGGCTCGAAGGCGACCATTACAAATGGCGCGCATTGCGGGCCAACGGCGTCGCGGAACGCTTCATCACGGGCAACGCCACGCCGCGTGAGAAATTCCGTGCCTGGGCCGCCACCGTGCCGTACACCCTGCGCAACCCGCTCTATCACTGGACGCACCTTGAACTGAAGCGCTACTTCGGCATCACGGAGCTGCTTGACGAAACATCTGCCGACCGCATCTGGAAACAAGCCAACGAAATGCTCGCCACGCCGGAATTGACCACGCAGGGCATCTTGAAAAAATTCAAGGTCAAGGTCGTCTGCACCACGGACGATCCGGTGGACAGCCTGGAATACCACCGCGCGTTCGCGGCGTCGGGACATCCGACCAAAATGCTCCCCGCGTTCCGGCCTGACCGGGCGCTGATGGTCAACCAGCCCGCCGCCTTCAACAAATGGGTCGGGCAACTCGCGCAGGCCGCCAACGTGGACATCAACGGTCTGGCCGCGTTCCTGAGCGCGTTGCGCAAACGACACGGCTTTTTCCATTCGCAAGGTTGCCGGTTGTCCGACCATGGCCTGAATTACTGTCTCGCGGATTTTTGCTCCGAACAGGTTGCTGCTGCGATTTTCGACAAGGCGCGGCGCGGTGAGGTCGTTCCGCCGCAGGAGTACGCACAGTTTGCGTCGTTCATGATGCTGTTCTTCGGCAGGCTCGATGCCGCGAAAGGCTGGACCAAGCAGCTTCACTTGGGAGCGTTGCGCAGCAACAATACGCGCCGGCTGAAACAAATCGGCCCCGACACCGGCTTTGATTCCATCGGCGACTGGCCGCAATGCCAGACCCTGGCGGCCTATCTGGACCGGCTCGAGCAGAAAAACGCGCTGCCAAAGACCATCATTTACAACGTGAACCCGACGGATAATTACGCCTTCGCCACGATGATCGGCAATTTCCAGGACGGCACTATTCCCGGCAAAATTCAGTTCGGTTCCGGCTGGTGGTTCTTGGACCAGAAGGAAGGCATGGAATGGCAGCTTAACGCGCTGTCCAACCTCGGCCTGCTTTCGCGGTTCATCGGCATGATCACGGACTCGCGCTCGTTCATGTCCTACTGCCGCCATGAATATTTCCGGCGCGTGCTCTGCAATCTGATCGGCCGCGACGTGGAAAACGGCGAATTGCCCGACGACGAAAAGCTCGTCGGTTCGATGATTCGTAACATCTGCTACGCCAACGCCAAAAATTACATGGCGTTCCCCGGCGTCACGGATGGCGACGCGAAGAATTCCAGCGAATCAAAACGGCGGAAATAAAATTGACAGTGCGGTTTTGAGTCATGAAACGCACTTTTGCTTTTGTCTCTGGCTTCGCTTTGTGCGCAGATCATCACTGCTTTGCGATTTTGGCCAACCCCTCATTCCAGCCGACCTGATCAACGCCAGCCCTTTTTCATACCGGTTGCTTGGAATCGGCTTGTTTCACTGGGATGGCGGACTAGAATTTGCCACCAAAACCGAGTATGGCCAGCCCGACGCCGTCATCACCAGCCAGTCCCCTGTCTTTGTTGTCCGTGATTATCCCGGCGCGCAATGAACAGGGATGCATCGGCTCAACCATCGAGCACCTTCATTTGGAGTTGCGCCTGCACGGCATCCCACACGAAATCGTCGTGGTGGACGATGGCAGCACCGATGGCACGTGGGAGGTGCTCACCCAGCTCAAGGCCCGGCTGCCCGTGCTGGTTCCGGTGAAAAACGAGGGGCTGCACGGCTTTGGCCGCGCCATCATTTGCGGCTTGGATCACATGAAAGGCGATGCGGTGGTGATTATGATGGCCGATGAATCGGACGATTGTCGTGACGTGACGCGTTACTGGCAGGAGTTGAACCAGGGATGGGATTGTGTGTTTGGCAGCCGCTTTGTCAAAGGCGGCGGCGTGATTGAGTATCCCCGTCCGAAACTGATGCTCAACCGGCTGGCGAACTTTTTCATCAGGATGCTTTTCCGGATCCGGCTGAACGACACCACCAATGCCTTCAAAGCCTACCGGCGGACAACCATGGACGGTTGCCGGCCCCTGATCTCGCCACATTTCAACCTCACGGTGGAACTGCCGTTAAAGGCCATCGTCCGCGGATTCAGTTGGACGGTGATTCCCATCACGTGGCGCAACCGGCACACCGGCGTCGCCAAGTTCAAAATCAAGGAGATGGGCAGCCGTTATCTCTTCATCTGCCTCTATGTCTGGCTGGAAAAATATTTCAGCCGCGGCGATTACCGGAAAGCCGGTCCGCCTTGACGTTTGTCTGCATACCATCCGCTTCTACAGGTGAGGGTAATTTCAACTTTGAAGTCGCCGCGTGAATTCGCTAACCTGCCGCCATGTCACGCAAGACGCCAGCGGGTCCGGGCAATGGCTTCAACGACATCATCGGCGTCGCGCTATTGTTGTTGGTAACGTTGCCGCTGCTGGTCGCGCAGGTTTCATTCGACCGCCGCGACCTCGCCTTCATCCACACGCCGCCGAACAATCCGATACACAATTGGATGGGGACGTTCGGCGCGCACGTCGCGTATGCATCGTTTTTTCTCTTCGGACTCGGGGCATTCGTACTCCCATTTTTGCTGGCGGCGTTCGGGCTGGGCTATTTGTTTAATTTCCTCGGCTACCTGCGCGAGCGGCGGATTTGGTCGGGCGTTTGGGGCGTCGTGATGATGCTGTCGCTCACCGGCGTGCTGCACATGATGGATCGTCCGCTGCGGCATCTGCGTGAAGACATCTGCGCCCAAAGCGCGGGCGGCTGGTTCGGTTACTTCACCTACGACTACGGTTTCTGGATGCTCGGCGCGGTCGGCGCAACAATCGTCTATGCAACGCTTTACCTCATCAGCCTGCTGTGTCTGACCGATTTCCGCCTCGGCGACTGGTTGCGCCGATGGTTTGAAAAAGCGGAAGCCACCGAAGGCACAACCGCCGAAGAAACCGCCCTCGACCGCCGCGCGCGCGAACTCGAAAAACAGGCGAAGAAATTGCAGGAGGAAGTCGCCCGTTCCGGTCTCGGCGCGGATTTGCAGCCGGTGCCGGAGCCGACCGTGCGCGATTTGAGCGTGCCGCCGGCCAAACCCGCACGGGGCAAAAAAGCTTCGCCGCCCGAAATGTCCCGGGAACCCGCGTCCGCCACGGAAGGTGAAACCGCCTCTCCGCGTGAAGTGGCCGCCACCACCACCGAGGAAATTCTGGGCAAGAAACCGGACGGGAAATCCGCCGGGCCGGAAAAAGTTGAGGCGGAAAAATCCGGCGAAGAAAAACCGGAGCCGCAGGTTCACATCGCGCCGGTTTCCGCCGCCAAACCCAGAGCAAAGAAGCACAAGCCGCTCACGGTCGCCGCGACGCCCATGATCGGCAATTATCAGTTGCCGGCGATTGATTTCCTCCATCATCCCGACACGACGGCGAAACCCACCGAGTCGAAGGAGGAGTTGATGGCCAACGCGCGGCTCATGCAGCAGACGCTCGCGCAGTTCGAGATCGAAGTTTCGCTCGGCGACATCACCAAAGGCCCGACCATCACGCGCTATGAATTGCATCCCGCGCCGGGCGTGAAACTGGAAAAAATCAGCGCGCTCTCGAACAACATCGCCGCCGCGCTCAAGGCCGAACGCATTCACATCCTCGCGCCCGTGCCCGGCAAAAGCTCCGTCGGCGTCGAAGTGCCGAATCCGGTCAAGACCATCGTGGTGATGCGCGACTTGCTGGAATCGGACGAGTGGCGCAATTCCAAGGCGCGCATTCCGCTGGCGCTTGCCAAGGATGTTTACGGCCATCCGATTGTCGCCGATCTTGCGGAAATGCCGCACCTGCTCATCGCCGGCAGCACCGGTTCCGGCAAATCCGTCTGCCTTAACGCCATTATCACCTCGCTGCTTTATCGCTTTTCGCCGGACCAGCTCCGCTTCGTGATGATTGACCCGAAGGTGGTCGAGTTGCAGCACTACAATTCGCTGCCGCATCTGGTCGTGCCGGTCATCACCGACCCGAAAAAGGTCATCCTCGCGCTGCGTTGGGTGGTGAACGAAATGGAAAAGCGCTACCAGATTTTCGCGCGCGCCGGCGTGCGCAACATCAACTCGTTCAACTCGCGTCCCAAAAACAAACCGCTGCCGGAGGCCGAACCGGAGTTGCCGCTCACGGCCAAAAAGGAAAAAGTCGAGCCGGGCGCGGAGGGTTTCGCCGTCGAGGTGGACGAGGAAATCGTCGTGCCGCGCGAGGAGGACATCGTCATTCCCGAAAAGTTGAGCTACATCGTCGTCATCATTGACGAGTTGGCAGACCTGATGCTGGTGGCGCCGGCCGACGTGGAAATGGCCATTGCGCGCATCACACAAATGGCGCGGGCGGCGGGCATCCATTGCATCGTCGCCACGCAACGGCCGAGCGTGGACGTCATCACCGGTGTCATCAAGGCGAACATCACCGCGCGCATTGCCTTTCAGTGTGCGGCCAAGGTGGACTCGCGGACGATTCTCGACGCGATGGGCGCGGACAAACTGTTGGGCAAAGGCGACATGCTTTACCTGCCGCCCGGCTCGGCGAAGCTCATCCGCGCCCAGGGCGCGTTCATCACCGATCAGGAAATCCTGAGCATCGTCGGGTTCATCGCCAAACAGGCCAAGCCGAGTTACGAAATGGAAATTCACCGGCAACTTTCCCAGCCCGCGAGCAGCTTTGAAAATGAAAGTGGCATTGACGAGGACGAGGAGCTGATTCAGCAATGCATCGAAGTCATCCGCAGCGAACAAAAGGCCAGCGTATCGCTGTTACAACGCCGGCTGCGCCTCGGCTACACCCGCGCGGCGCGCATCATGGACGAATTGGAGAACCGCGGCATCGTCGGCCCCAGCAAAGGCGCCGAGCCGCGCGACATTTTGATTGATCTCGACGGCACGGGCGCGGATGGCGGCGGGCAAAGCGCAGTGTAAAACCCTGAAAATCATGTCCGCTCAGAAAATCACCACTGCCGGTTTCCTCAGCGAGTTTCTTGCGCGGCACAAAAAAATGTCCGACCGCCCGTTCTGTTGGGTATTGGGTTCCGGCGCTTCTTTCCAATCCGGCATTCCCACCGGCGACACACTGGCTATGCAATGGTTGGAGGAACTTCACGAAATGGAAGACTTCAATAGTCTTCCGACTGAAAAGTGGGCCACCGCTGCCAACCTCGGCATCAAAGGTTTCGATTTCAAAAAGGCCGCCAGTTTCTACCCTTACATCTACCAGCGCCGTTTTCGCGATTTCAGGGAGCAGGGCTACGCCTTCCTTGAGAACGCGATGGAGGAAGCAGAGCCAAGCTACGGCTATTCCGTGCTTGCACAAATCATGGCTGGTTGGCAGCACAAGGTCGCAGTCACCACCAACTTCGACAACCTTATCGCGGATGCCATTTCCACCTACACGCACGCCTACCCGCTGGTGTGCGGCCATGAATCGCTCACCGGCTTCATTCGTCCCAACTTGAAACGTCCCGTCATCGCCAAAATTCACCGCGATTTGCTGCTCAATCCCAAGAGCGAGCCGGAAGAAATCGAAAAACTCCCACCCGAATGGGAAGCCGCGCTCCAAGTGATCTTCGACAACAACACCCCCATCGTCATCGGCTATGGCGGCAACGACGGCAGCCTCATGGGATTCTTCAAAAAAATTGCGCCGATCAAGGGCGGCATCTTTTGGTGTTACCGCGTGGGTGATGAACCTGATCCAAAGATCCACGAAATCGTCGAGCGCCACCACGGCAGACTCGTTCCCATTCTTGGGTTTGATGAACTCATGCTGCAACTTTGGGAAAAGCTACAACTACCATCTCCCATTCCCGACTTGCTAAAGACACACGACAAACGTGTAACGGAATTCCAGAGGCAATTCGAGGAACTAAATAAAAAACTCAAGCAACCGGGCGAAACCAAGGCTGCCGAAGCGGAACTCAAGCAGGTTCGCAGTGCCGCTGCCGCCGCCGTTGAGCGGCTGACCAAAGAAAAAGATTGGTGGGCGTGGCAGTTGAAGGCAAATGCCGAACCAGACCCGAAAAAGGCCGAGGCCATCTACCGCGAAGGGCTTAAAGACTTTCCTGAAAGTGCCGAACTGACCGGCAACTTCGCACTCTTCATGGCGGAAGCCCGCAAGAATTACGACGAAGCGGAGCGGCTGTATCGCAAGGCATTGGAACTTGACCCGAAACACGCCCTCCACACCGGCAACCTCGCAGTCTTCTTGTGGGAAATTCGTAAAAACGATAACGAAGCGGAGCGATTGTTTCGCAAGGCATTGGAACTCAACCCGAAGAGCGCGCTCCACACCGGCAACTTCGCGATTTTCATGAAGAACTTCCGCAAGGACTATGACGAAGCGGAACGACTGTATCGCAAGGCGTTGGAACTTGACCCGAAGCAGGCCCTCCACACCGGAAACTTTGCGAACTTCATGAGCGATGTCCGCAAAAACTATGACGAAGGGGAGCGACTTTATCGCAAAGCGCTGGAACTCGACCCAAAGAGTGCGAATAACATGGGCAACTTCGCGGTCTTCACATGGGAAATTCGTAAGAACTATGACGAAGCGGAACGGCTATTTCGCAAGGCGTTGGAACTCGAGCCGAAAAACGCGGGCCATACCGGCAATTACGCCGAGTTCATGGAAAAAATCCGAAAGAACTTTTCTGAAGCCAACCGACTCTATCGGCTGGCCCTGCAATTGGATCCGAATAATGAGTTCGCTAAGAAGAATTACGCGCGCTTCCTGAAAGAACACCCGGAGTTTGCCAAATGAGTGCCTTTCTTTGGTTTGGTAAGGCGGCGGGTAACAGCCGGTGTAATTCGTGTCGGCAACCCCGATTTTTGATTTGGGACGGCGACACGCCGTCCCTCCCAAATTCTGCATGAAACAGTTTCTGACGACGTTGCCCCGCAACCTCATTGACTGCTTCAAGGGCCGGAGAATCGTCTGGCATGTCATTGCAATCCTCCTCACTTTCATCCTCGTCATGTCCGGCTTCGACTGGCGTTATTACCTCGCCACCCGCAACCCAGAGCTGCGTTCCCTGATGTTTCCCGCCGTCGTCATTGGCATGTTCCTGCCACTCGCCCTGCCGTTGATCCTTTTTGCCCTCGGCATTATTGCCCGGAATGCCAGGATCATTTTGACCGGTTGGGCCGTCGGACAGGCTGCACTCCTCGGCGCATTGGTCGTTGTTGCATACAAAGCGTTTACGGGCCGCGTCCATCCTGCGCACTACGTCGGCACGGACATCAGTCATGTCTTCCGCTTCGGCTTTCTGCGCGGCGGAGTTTTCTGGGGCTGGCCGTCGTCGCACACGACTCTCGCTTTCGCCATGGCCGTGACGGTGTTCGCGCTCTATCCGAAACAACGGTGGCTGGGTTTGATGGCGCTCCTCTACGCTTGTTATGTCGGTATTGGTGTCTCCATGACCATCCATTGGTTCTCGGATTTCGTGGCCGGAGCGATCATTGGGTCGGTCATCGGAGCCGTGGTCGGGAAAAGTTTTTGTTCAGACCCGCCGGCATCTCATTTCCAAGGTTGACAACGTCGCGGTAACAATTCCGCGCCGGGCTTCTGATTGATCTGGACGGCGGCGGGCAATCCGCTGTTTGATGGAGCGCCGGTCTCCGACCCGGCCAGTGTTCAGGGAACATCAAACATCCAACATTGAACTCTGAACATCGAATGTTTTCCAGCCGGACGTACGCAGATTATTCGATGTTCGATGTTCCTTGGATTATTTGGCCGACTGTTGCCAGACCCAGTCGCCTTCCTTTTCATCGAACAACGTCTTTCCCGGCACACCGCCGTCATCCGTTTCATTCCAGCCGATGGAATAGAGGACGAATTGTCCATCATTCGTGAGGTGATATTTGTAAGGCTGGCCGGAAATCACGTCATTGGGCAATTGGGAGATGAATCGCGGCACGAGCGCGTCCAAGGTTCCGGGAAATTGTCCGTTGGCCAGCCGGTATCTTTCCAACGCGCAGGCCAGCACAGCTTCGTCGGCGGCTGTTTGCGCCGCAGCCGCTTTTATTGGCACACGGCTTAGCGCCGGCAGCATCATTACCGCCAGGAGCTGATGACGAGTGCAAATGGTGGTGACAGGGTTGCGCCCGGCAAACGCCTGCTCCAAGGCGTTCTTGTTGGATGCAATCCGCTCCGGGAAGACTCTTTTCCGGTTCGCATCAAACGCCCCTGCCAACTGCAGTTGGAAGAGCCGGGCATAACTCAACTGTTCCAGATGGTACCAGCCGCGCGGGGCAATCCGGCCAAACAGATTGGCAAGGGTCGAGCCGGCCTGGTTGGGGTCACCCGTCAGATCGTTGAGGTGATATTTTCCCCGGGCCAGCAAATCCGCCGTCATGACTCCCGCCGCGCGTTCGCCATCAAGGGGCCGCTTCATGTCCGCCACGAAATCGTATTGCTGGAATCGTGCCTGCAGTTCTTGAAGCTGGGCGTCGGACCACGCGTGTCCGGCCAATCCCTCCCAGACCGGTTGCAGCGCGATTTGCATGCAAGCGAGGCGAACCAGATATGAAATCAAAAAGGGTTCGTCTTTCACCGAATCGGCCAGGCAAAGGGACAGCTTCACGTCCGCCAAGGCATTGTCGCTCCGGCCAGCGGCCAGTTCGGCGCAGGCTGTGAGTTGCAGGCGCTGGACTACAGTTTTGATGTTGCCGAGGTGCGGCAGCAGTATCCCCCAGGGATTATCCAGGTCGTAAACCACCGGATACCGTGAATGTATTCGCTGACTGGCGTCGCGGAGTTCTGTAAAAACGGTGTTATTGGTCTCCAGTCCTGCCAGAACCGCTGGCGCCGCTGCCGTGCGTGCCGCTGGATCGAAATTGCCGGATTTGAATTTCCGGTTCGCGTCGAAGTGGCCCGACCGGATCATGTCGAACGCCATTCCCCACGCAACCAGATCGGTGAGGTGACGGTTGCCATCTTTTACGGCCGTGGAAGTGGTCGGGCTAGTTGGCGAATCAACTATCTGATTTGCCAAGAAATAATTGTCTGCCCATCGTTTGTCGAAATTGGTTCTCTCGGTGAACCAAGACTCAATAAGCGGCAAGGCGGCGAAATTCTGGTCGTCGGGAATGGGTTTGGGGATGAACGTTTTGTAATCAAGCTGCTCGCCAGCGGCTTCCAGTTGCTGGCGATATTGGTTCCACGCGTGCCAGCCACGCCAGTCCTCCTCGGCATAAAACAGTGCGACAAGTGTCACCAGCCAAGCCAGCCCAATCAACATGCGCCGGCCGGCGCGGGTTCGCGGCCACACGGATTTGCCGGTGTCTTTGGATTTTTCGTTTGAGTTCATTTGAATCAGACCGTCAGGATTTCATAACGCCGCTGGCTTCGCGGCTGCGGCAGAATCAATCTCTGCGGCTCGGCATCGCGCGAGTCGGGCGGTTGAATCAATTGCAAAAGTTCCCGGCGATTTTCGCGCAGCGAGGTCATGATGATTTGCGCGGAGGGAATTTTTTGGGTGGGAATCGACGCCGCCAGACCCGGCGTATGGCCGACGTTCAAACTCAGGAAGGCAACCACGAGCCACACGGCGCTCATGCCTGCCAGATGCCAGCGAAGCGAAAAAAAGAATTCGCGCAAGTTGTAGCCGCGGTCTGTATCAATTGCCTTTGCATTGTGATGGTCGCCGAACGACGCCACCGCCGTTTCCCGAATCGTATCGAGTTTGGGTGTGGCGCTTTGATGCCGTTGGAACAAAATTTCACGCGGTGTTTTCATGCCGTTGTTTGGGTAGGGCGCGTCACTCCGTGCGCGCCGACTTTGGTCTGCGGACCAGCGGCGGGCAGGGGACTGCCTGCCCTACCTTTGCGTCTTTGCGCCTTGGCGTTGAAGTTTTTGTCTTTCATTGTTGTTCCAGCAGTTTGCGCAGCGCTTTCTTTGCGTAGTGCATCCGGGATTTCACCGTGCCGGGATTTGTGCCCGTTATTCCGGCAATTTCTTCAATCGAAAAATCCTCGACGAAATGCAGCAACAGCACGGAACGTTGCGGCAGCGGCAACTGATTCAGCAGTTGCATAAACTCGGCCTCCTGTTCCTGCCGGATGAGCAGATCGTCCGGGCCGCTTTCAAGTCCATCCGGTAATTCAGGAATTTCATCAAGCGGAATCTCCTCGCGATTTTGTTTCCGCCAGCGTTGGATGCATTTCTGATGCGCAATGCCGAAAAGCCAGCTTCCAAATTTCCCGTCGTCACGCAGGCCGCCGATGTGCCGGACGGCGGCAATGAACGTTTCCTGCACGAGGTCGAGGCTCGTCTGCTCGTGATGGACCAATTCAAAAACATAAATGTAAAGCGGCAGTTGGTAGCGCCGAAAGAGAATGTCCCAAGCCTCCGGTTCTCCGGCTTTGGCCTGCGGCACGGGCAGTTGTTCGCGTTCAGCCACTACCAGCATTTACACCAAGAGGAATGCGCAGGGCGAGAAAAGGTTCAATTCCTTAAAAAATTTCCGAGATTGCCAATTCGATTTCAAACGCGCTAAATAAGTGAAATGCCAACGGTCGCCGAACAACTCCGCGCCGCACGCGAAGCCAGACAACTCACGATCCCCCAGGTCGCCGAGGCCACCAAAATCCGCACCGACCACATCCGCGCGCTCGAAGAGGGAAACTTCAACATGTTCTCCGCGCCGGTTTATATCCGCGGATTTGTCCGCAATTACGCCACGCATCTCAAACTCGACGTGCCGCAAATCATGGCCGCCCTCGACGCTGAACTGGGCCGCACGGAAAAATTCAAGGAACCGCCGCCGCTGGTCGAGGAATCCAAAACCGCGCTCGACCATCTGATGTATTGGCTCGCCAAACTGAATTGGCGGATGGGGGTCACCGGCATCGCCGCCGTGGGGATTGTTTTAATCGTCGCGCTCGCCGGGCTTGCGTGGCGGCATCACCTGCGCAGTCATTCGACGGTTAACCTGCCGCCCGCCGTTTATCAATCCACCAACTCCGGCGAAACGCTGCCGCTGCCGAGGCATTGAGTCATTTACGCTATACGATTTACGCGTGGCTTGCCTGATGACAGAGGATTCGTAAACCGTAAATCACGTATCGTAAATTGAATCACACGTCGCTCAAATAAATCGCCCGGTTGCGCCACAAATAAATTGCGCCGGACGCGACCGTCAGCACGACGGTCAGCCAGAGCATGACTTCCGCGAACGCCGGCACCCACGACAGGAAAAATTTTTGCAGCCACGCCGGCCATTCCTCACAGGCGTCCACGACCAACAGCGCGTTGATGGCCACGATTTGCGAGACGGTCTTGTGTTTGCCGAAATTCTCGGCGGCCAGCACGACATTCTTCGCCGCTGCCAACAGCCGCAAGCCGGTGATCGCCAGTTCGCGCGCAACGATGATGATGACCATCCACGCCGCGACCTTGACCGGCGCGTGCGGGTTCAGGCGCGTGGTTTCGACGAAGGCAATGAACGCCGAGCAGGTCATGATTTTGTCCGCCAGCGGGTCCATCAGGATGCCGAAATTGGTGATGAGCCCGCGGCGGCGGGCGAGCTGGCCGTCGAGAAAATCCGTGGCACCCGCCAGGGAGAAAAAAAACAATGCCAGCGTGTCGTTATACCGAATCGGCGAGAACAGCGCCCAAAGAAAAAGCGCCGTCAGCACGAAACGCAAAACCGTCAGCTTGTTTGGCAGGTTCACAGTATTGCTGGATTGTTGGATTAATGGATTCTTGGATTGTTGAGGTTGCCATTCATCCATTTATCCATCAATCCATTCATCCTCTCTTTCATGCTCCAAACTTGTCGAACATCCGCGCGTTGGCCTGCATCAGACGGACCAAATACTTCGCCTCAAACACGCCCAGCGAGCCGAGGTTCGCGCCGGTTTCGGTGAAGCGTTCGAGCTTGTCCGAGCCGCTGACCGCCGAATGCAACAGCACCGGTTGCGGATGCCACGAATGGCCTTTGAGAGCGCACGGCGTCGAATGGTCGCCGGTGATGGCCAGCACGTCCGGTTTTCTGTTAAGTAAAATCGGCAATGCGGCGTCGAAATCCTCGATCGCCTTCATCTTGGCCAGAAAATTGCCGTCTTCACCCGCCTTGTCGGTGTATTTGTAGTGGATGAAAAAGAAATCGAAGTTGTCGTATTCCTTCAGGTAACGCTCGAATTGTTCCGCGATGGTCGCCGGGCCTTCAATCTTCTTCATGCCAACGAGCTGCGCCAAGCCTTTGTACATCGGATAAACCGCCAGCGCAGCGGCTTTCAATTTGTAGCGTTCCTCGAACAGCGGAATGTGTGGCTGATGCGCTATGCCACGCATGAGAAAGCCGTTGGCCGGTTTTTCCCTGGCGATGATGGGCTGCGCTGCCCTGTAAAAATCCGCGATAAGCGCCGCCATCTTTTTCTGGCCGGCGTTGTTTTCGTCGCGCGGATGGACGGTGGGAATGGGAAAACCTTCGCGGTTCGGATCGGCGTCCGTGAGCGGACCTTCAAGCCCGCTGCCGCGAAAGACGACGACAAAACGATGTTCCTTGCCAGCCTTGATGATGATTTCCGCGTCGCCGATCTTTTTGATTTTTGCGACGAGCAGCGCACAAAGTTTCTCGCACATCTCGGTCGGGATGCGACCGGCGCGGCGGTCGGTGACAATCCCTTTTTTGTCGAGCGTGCAGAAATTCGCGCGCGCGGCCACGTCGCCATGTTTCAATTCCAATCCCAGGCCCAGCGCCTCAATCACGCCGCGGCCAACCTGAAATTCCAGCGGGTCGTAGCCGAACAACCCGAGATGCCCCGGCCCGCTGCCGGGCGTGATGCCGGGCGCGGCAGGAATCATGCGGCCCTGCGCGGAATCCTTCGCGATCTTGTCGAGGTTCGGCGTGGTGGCGGCTTCGAGCGGCGTCAGGTAATTTTGTTCCCTCGTGGCGATATCGCCGAGGCCGTCGAGCACGACGAGCGCGAGCTTGGTCCCGCCTCGCGGGATTTTCAGCGTCAGTTCGGAATAAAGTGCGTCCAAATTCATCCGCCCATTTTGCAACAAGCCCCCCGAAGCGCAATGCGATTCATTTCGGCGTGAATGCTAAGTTTCCATTTTGGTGGGGCGAGCGTCCTCGCGAGCCGGACTTGGCGCGCATTGTGGAATTGCCGTTTGTTTGGACAATTTTCGGAGGGCGGAGTTCCACGACGCCCTGACATCTGACAACAAACGAGAATTCAGGGACTCGCAGAGCTCGCCCCTCCGAAAGCAATCGGTTCACCACCGTCACGCCTCTTTCTTGTGAATGTTCCGGCTGACCTTGGCCAGGCGCTTTTCCCATTCGCCCTTGTGCGCCAGCGGATCGGCATCCGTGCCCCACAGTTTTTTGACCATTTCCAGTTGTGGCACAAACGGGCATTTGGCCTTGGGATTTTTATAAACCTCCTCCATTTCGCGCAACGCGAATTGCGCGCCGGTCATTACCGCCGACTGGCCGAACCGCTCGTTGAGCTGGTGCGCCGCATCGTCCAGCGCGCCCCAGCGTTCCGCGTCGGTCTTGCCCCACAGCGTCGGCTGCGTGTCCAGCCGCGCCAGGTTCCAGAACGCGATGCGGATCTGCCGGACCGGTTTGGCTTGGTCGCCCATCAATTTGTGGAAAATATTTTCCAGGACCGCGTTCATGACGGAATTTTGAAATTGCGGTTCATGAAAACGATGGCCGCCGCTGACCTCGCTGAAATCGTTGAACCGGATCGTCAGGCCCAGCTCGCGCGCCTGCATTTGCTCGCGGCGCAACTGGCCGACCAGCCGCGTCGCCTCGCTCAACGTGAACGTCAGCGCTCCCTC
>JBEKMU010000028.1:0-41165 GCA_049523555.1 Verrucomicrobiota bacterium
AAATCGCCGCCACTACCGAGCCGAGTCCCGACAAGGCGTTCGACCGCGAGTGGGCCGTGACCCTGCTGGCCAAGGTCATCGAGCGGCTGCAGGCCGAGTGCGAGGCGGATGGCCGGGGAAAACAGTTCACGGAACTGAAAATCTTCCTCACCGCCGGCAAGGGCGCGTTGTCCCATGCCGACGCTGCCAAAGCGCTGGGCATCGACGATGGCGCGGTGCGTGTGGCGGTGCATCGGCTGCGGAAACGCTACCGGCAACTGCTCCGTGACGAAATCGCGCAAACGCTGGCCGATGCCGCCGACGTGGACGAGGAAATGCGTGCGCTGTTCGGGGCGTTTGCGACATAACGTGCTTCCGGCATCCTGCCGGAAGAACATTTTTGAAAACCAAGTCAGAACCGCCGGCAAGATGCGCGGCAGCACGTTGTTGGCGTATTTGCCTTACTCCACGGAAGATGCTAACTCTGTAGCCGCGCTTGTGAAAGCGCGGATTGGTCCGCCGATTCACATCGGCGGCTACGAGCAAAATGAATTTCTTCGTTCAACGCTGCGAGCTGCGCGACCTGTATGACAAGGTCGCCGCCGGTGAACGTATTTCCGAGGCCGACGCATTGCGGCTGTTTGAGTCGAAGGACTTGAATGCCGTTGGCGCCATCGCCGACCTCGCGTGCCAGAAAAAGGTCGGCAACCGCGCCAGCTACATCATCAACCGCTACATCAACTATTCGAACTATTGCATCCTGTCGTGCCAGTTCTGCTCGTTCGCGCGCAAGAAACGCGACGCCGACGGTTTCGAATTCACCACCGAACAAATCGTGCAAAAGGCGCGCGAGGCGCTGGCCCTCGGCATCACCGAAATGCACATCGTCGGCGGCCTGCACCCGTCGCTACCGTTCAGTTATTACACCGACATGCTCAAGGCGCTGAGTTCGCTCAACGCGGAGTTGGTAGGGTCATCGCGCTGCGATGACCGGACGGCGCAGCGCGCCGTCCCTACCCAGCGGTTGCAATTGAAATGCTTCACCGCCATTGAAATCCTGCACCTTGCCTGGCTCGCGAAAAAATCAGTCGAGCAAACTTTGGTTGAACTGAAGGCCGCGGGGTTGGATTCGCTCACCGGCGGCGGCGCGGAGATTTTTCGCAAGGAAGTCCGCTCAGCCATCGCCAAGGGCAAGGAATCCGCCGAGGAATATCTGGACGTGCATCGCACGTGGCATCGCATGGGCGGGCGGAGCACCTGCACGATGCTTTACGGCCATGTCGAATCGCTGGCCGACCGCGTGGACCATTTGCGGCAGTTGCGTGCGTTGCAGGACGAGACGCGCAGTTTCACCGGCTTCGTGCCGCTGCCGTATCAACCGGATGACAACGACATCCCGGTCGAAAAACCGCCGACCGGTTTTGATTCGCTCCGCACGATTGCTGTCAGCCGCATTTACCTCGACAACTTCGACCATATCACGGCGTATTGGGTCGGCCTCGGCCTGAAACTCGCGCAAGTCGCGTTGAGCTACGGCGCGGACGATTTGCACGGCACCATCATCGAAGAACATATATTCCACATGGCCGGTGCGACCTCGCCGCAATTACAGACCGAGGCCGACATGATCAAAGCCATCCGCGAAGCCGGTCGGACGCCGGTGCAACGCAACACGTTTTACGAACCGATAAAAATCCCGGACCATCCGCCGGAGCCCAAGGCTTCGGAAAATTCAGTGCGTTCTAAGGTACTGGAAGATAATCTGGCGACGGCATGACGCAGGGCGTTTCGAAACTCCGCATCGGACCGGTGCATTATTTTAGTGCCGCGCCTGTCCGTTATCTGGTGCTGTCTCTGTTTTCGATAGTGCTGCTGATCGGCTGCTCAACCGTGGCAACGTATAAACCCAATACGGCCGCCGGGCCGGCGAAGCCGGTTGGCTATCCCATCCTCGTCTATATGGAGGACATGACGGTTCCCCGGCCGTGCGAAGTAATCGGGACGATTTCCATCGGCGATACCCGACTCACCATGTTTGGCGGATCGGTCGAAAGCGAAATGAAAAAGGTGATGCAAACCGCCCGGGAAAAGGGCGCCGACGCCGTGCAGATGAAATCGGTTGAAAAGCCGGATTTTTCAGACACGAATTATCGTCTGGTTGCCGAGTTGCTCCGCTACACGGATACTTGGGAAACCGTTGCCATCTCGGAGCAAGAGTTCGTCAATTATCTCAAGACGAACCGACGGAACCTTGACTTGATTGAAGGTGTCTGGGACGGGTACGGACAGATTCCGCATCGCATCGGCATCATGAGGAACACGTCAAAACCGGGCCGGGATTTTATCGCCTTTATTCTTAACACGGAAGATCCGACTTGGCGCAAAGGCTACAAGAAAATTGACATCCAACGCGGGACCCAACCCGGAACTTACATCTTCGACTACTACCCCGACGATTTCAGCAAACGGGGAACCACCGTCATTTTGGGCAGAAAAATGACGTTCACACTGACCACTCCGACATCTGATGAAAAAGCCGACATCATCGCCTATTCCAAGAGCCGGTGAATCCTTTGAACCATTCACCAACTGAAATGCCTGCCGCCGAAGCTCCCCAATTCCGCATCGGCTCGGTGCAATATCTCAACGCTGTGCCGCTCACGCGCGGCATCGAGGACAAAGTCATTTTCGCCACGCCGGCTGAACTCGCGGAAATGCTCCGACGCGATGAACTCGACGCTGCGCTCGTCAGCACGGCGGAGGTTTTGCTCACCGACCGTTATGACATCCTCGACGGCATTGCCATCGCGTCGCTGGGCGAGGTTTACAGCGTGCTGCTGGCGCATCGCCGGCCACTCGCGGAGTTAAAGGAGATTTATTGCCACACCGCGTCGTTATCGGGCTTGAATCTTTTGAAGGTCCTGCTGGCGGAACGCGGGTTGAAGCCGGAGTTCAAGCCGCTGCCCGACCCGCAAAAGGCGGCGGAGCACGACGCGGTGCTCCTCATCGGCGATCCGGCGATTGATTTTCAACGCGCGCCGCACGAGCACGAGATTCTCGACCTTGGCTCGGCATGGCTCGAACTGACCAATTTGCCATTCGTTTTTGCCGTGTGGGCATTGCGGCGCGGCATTGAAAATTCAGAGTTACGGCAACAACTTCGCGACGCGAGGGGTTTCGGGTTGGACACGCTGGATTGGATCGTCCGCAACCGCACCGAGTACGACTACGATTTCCGCAGGGATTACTTCGACTGGCACATTCACTACTACCTCGGCGAGGACGGAAAGCGCGCCATCGCGAAATTCGCCGAACTGCTCCGCAGACACGGACTTGGACCGGTGTTTGAGCCAAAGTTTGTTCTGTAGCCGCGGATGTGAATCCGCGGATTTTGTCGGGGCAAACCGCCGATTCACATCGGCAGCTACGATTCCTTCTCCAACTTCGCCAGCACTTCGGGGTTGCGCACATCCACCCAGCGGCCTTGAATTTCCAACCCGGCCAGCTTTTGTCCGGCGGCAATCATCGCGCTGATGGCGTCGGTCAATTCATATTCGCCACGCGGCGATTTTCGCAGCCGCGCCGTGAAGTCGAACAGCGCCGGACGGAAAATATAAATGCCCGCATTATACCAGACCGGTGTATTAGGCTTCAGCCAGCCGTCACGGCGCAATTGTTCCAACTGCTCGCGCGACGGTTTTTCCACGAGCCGTTTCAAACAAAATTGTTCGTCGAAGAAATTCAACCCGCCCTTGGTCACGTCCTCGCCGCGCGTGACGGTAATGACGCCCGCGAAATCGCCTTCGCCGAACCGCCGGAGCATTTGCGGATACGTTTCGGGTGGAACCAGGATGTCGCCGTAAGTCAGTAGAAACGGCGAGTCGCCGACGAATTCCTTCGCCGCTTCCGGCGCTTTGCCCGTGCCGTTCTGGACAAGTTGGCGACCAAACACAATGTGCGCGTTCCATTTCCTGCCGTCGCCAAAATGGTTTTCGACGACCTCGGCGCGCCAGCCAGTGACGATGAAAATGTCGCGGATGCCGGCCGCGACGATGCCAGCGATGATGTGTTCGAGGATGGGCGTGCCCTGGACGCGGAGCATAGGTTTGGGCAACTCGTTGGTGAGTTCCCGCATGCGTGTGCCTTTGCCGGCGGCCAGAATGACTGCCTTCACGTGCGGAATTTAACCACGGACCCGTCCTCCGTAGCAACACTGCGGAAGGTGGATGAGCACTGACGAACACGGATTTCTCACGCCGGGAAGTGTAATTCTGCGCGATCCGTTATTAAAACTTTGTCAACTTCTCCAGTTCCCTGACGCGCCGGTCAATGTGGGCGCGCTTGATTTTGGCAGTTCGCGTCAGGCCGAAGCCTTCACAGCAGAACGACGCCACAACACTCCCGTAAATCATGGCGCGCCGGAGGTTCGCCTCGATCGGGCCTCGCGCCGTCGCCAGATGACCCATCAAACCGCCGGCGAACGAATCGCCTGCGCCGGTCGGGTCCACGATTTTCTTCAGTGGATAGGCGGGCGCAACGAACATGCCCTTCGGCGACGACAGAATCGCGCCGTGCTCGCCCTTTTTGATAATGACGTAGCGCGGGCCGAGTTTGTGGAGCCTGGGCAGCGCGGCGATGACGTTGTCTTCCTTTGTCAATTGATGCGCCTCGCTGTCGTTGAGGATGAACAGATCTACGCGCTTGAGCAGGCGCAGCAAATCCGGCAGCGCGATGTTCAGCCACAAATCCATTGTGTCGGCGGCGACAAAGCGCGGGCGCGCCATCTGGTCGAGCACGTGGTGCTGCAAGGCAGGCGCAATGTTTGCCAGCAGGACGAACGACACGCGCCGATGAGATTCCGGCAATGTGGGCGTGAAAGTTTCGAACACGCCGAGTTCGGTTTCGAGCGTGCGGCGGCGGTTCATGTTCTCCTCGTATTCGCCCGACCAGTGAAATGTTTTGCCGGGGCGAATTTGCAGGCCTTCAAGGTCAATTTTGTGCCGCCGGTAAAGCTGGAGATATTTCTTCGGAAAATCGTCACCGACAATGCCGATCAATTTGACCGGGCTGAAAAAGCTCGCGGCCACGGCCGCGTGGCTGGCTGACCCGCCGAGCAGGCGCGGGTTCTCCGCGCTCGGAGTTTTGATGGAATCCAGCGCGGTGGAACCGACAATTAAAACGCTCATGATTTTTGGGTCTGGGGTCTGGGATCTTGGGTCTCGGGTCTTGCGCCTGGGGGAACAGAAGGTCAGTAGCCGCCCGTGCCCTTTTGAATCAATTCGATTTCGTAGCCTTCCGGCGCGTCAATGAACGCGAAGACCGTGCCAGTGGAAGTCGTGGTCGGGCCGTCGGAATATTTCAGGCCGTGCCGGGCAAGGTGCTTGCTGAATTCTTCCAGGCTGTCCACCTCGAACGCGAGATGTGTCAGGTCGGCCTGCACCTGTACCGGGCCGCCGGCCGGGAAACTGCAGATTTCAATCTGCTCGTCACTTCCGGGTGCCTTGAGAAAAACCAGTTCCGAACCGCGCGGCGATTTGTGCCGCTGGGTTTCTTGAAGGCCCAGCACGTCGCGGTAAAATTTGATGGTGCGATCCAAATCGTTCACGCGGTAGCGCGTATGCAGCAGTTTGTTGACTTTGCTCATGCGGACAAAATAGCGCAGGCGCGCCCACGCGCAATTTTTCATTTCCCGCCGCGATTTTCTGCGGCATCATTGATTCGATTTATGGGCAAACGCCGTGAAGCGCGTGAACGCGCCGTGCAGTTTTTGTTTCAGCACGATTTGAACCCGCCGGAGGATTTGGATCGGGCGCTCAATGAATTCTGGGACACACAGCGCGCGGCGGCCATTGCCGGGGAAAAAGGCCCGGCGACGTGGGGCCAGCCGGTCGAACTGCCGCCGCCGACCGCCGAGGAGGCCGAGACGCGATTGTTTGCCGACCCGCTCATTCGCGGCGTCATCGAGCACCGCGAGGAAATTGACACGCGCATCCGGGGGCACGCGAAAAACTGGGAATTCCATCGCATCGCCACGGTGGACCGCAACATCATGCGGCTGGCGATTTACGAAATGCTGTTCCGCGAGGACATCCCGCCCGTGGTCAGCATCAACGAGGCGGTGGACATTGCCAAAAAGTTTTCCACGCAGGACAGCGGGAAATTCGTCAACGGCATCCTGGACAAGGTGCGCAGCGAATTGTTGCGCCCCGCCAGAATTGTGAAATGAAATTCGCCGATCTCCATCTGCACACAAACTTTTCCGACGGCACGTTTTCGCCGGAGGAACTGGCCGGACACGGCCAGCGGCTCGGCTTCGCGGCGATGGCGTTGACGGACCACGATTCGGTCGAAGGCTGCGCGCGCATGGCGGCGGTTTGCGGCGCGGCGGGCATTGAATTTATCACCGGCACGGAACTCACCGCCGAGCACAACGGCACCGAATTACACCTGCTCGGCTATTTCGTGGACACACAGAATGAAAAATTGCTCGTGGACATCGCCCGGTTCCAGGCCGTCCGGCAGGACCGCATCCGCGAAATGGTGGCGCGCCTCAACGCATTGAACGTGCCGTTGGAGGTGGAAACGGTTTTTGCGCTGGCCAACTGCAAATCACCCGGACGCCCGCACGTTGCGCGCGCCCTCGTGAAGGCCGGGCTTTGCAGATCGCTCGACGAGGCGTTCGAGCGTTTTCTCAAAAAAAACCGTCCGGCATGGGTGCCGAAGGCCAGAATGTCCGCGCTCGAAGGCGTCGAGTTGATTCATCAGGCCGGCGGCCTCGCGGTGATGGCGCACCCCGGTTTGAATCGCACGGACGATGTCATTCCTGTGCTCGTGGACGCCGGGCTGGACGGCATCGAATGTTTTCACACGAAACACTCGACCGCGACGTCCGCGCGCTATTTGGAAATCGCCGACAAATTTCATTTGCTCGTGACGGGCGGCTCCGACTGCCACGGTTTCAGCAAGGGCAAGCCGCTCATCGGTACCGTCAAGCTGCCTTACGAGCACGTTGAAAAACTGAAGTCGAGGGTCGAGAGTCGAGGGTCGAGGGCAGAAATTCCGCATTCCGCACTCCGCACTCCGCGTTAACTCATGGGACTATTCCAGAAATTCCGCGTCGGCCTGCAAAAAACCCACAGCAAGCTGGCGCACGAAATCAAACGTGTCGTCACGCGCTCGCCGAAACTGGACACGGTGTCGCTCGAAGAACTCGAAGCCGCGCTCATCGCCGCCGACCTCGGCCTGGCCGTGACCGCGCAAATCATCGCCGCCGTGAAGCGCGCCTACGAAACACAAGGCTCAACCGGACCCGACGTTTTCAGCATCGCACGCGCGGAAGTTGAAAAAGGTCTCGCTGAGAACGAAGCGGATTTGCTCAAAACCGCGCATGGCCCGACGGTTGTTTCCATTGTCGGTGTCAACGGCACGGGTAAAACCACTGCCGCAGCCAAGCTCGCGCATTTGATTCAATCGCGCGGGCAAACCGCCTTGCTGGCCGCGTGCGACACCTTCCGCGCCGCCGCCATCGAACAAATCAAATTGTGGGGACAGAAAGTCGGGGTCGAAGTCGTTGCGGGCGCTTACGGCGCGGACGCGGCGTCCGTGGCGCACGATGCCGTCACCGCCGCACAGGCGCGCAAAGCGGATTACCTGTTCATTGACACCGCTGGCCGCCTGCACACGAAACACAATTTAATGCAGGAATTGCAGAAGCTGCATCGCGTCATCGGCAAACAACTGGCCGGCGCGCCGCACGAAGTCCTGTTGGTGCTCGACGCGACGACCGGCATGAACGCGTTGAACCAGGCGCGCGAATTCAACAAAGCCGTGCCGCTTACCGGCCTCGTTGTGACCAAGCTCGACGGCACAAGCAAAGGCGGCATGGTGGTGGCGATCCAGAAGGAACTCGGCCTGCCCATCAAGTTCATCGGCCTCGGCGAGCAGCCGGACGATTTGCAGCCCTTCGACGCCAAACAATTCGTGCAGGCGCTGTTTGAGGAATAACTGGAAGAAATTTTATGTCCTGTCTATTGAGAGCAACTGGGGAAAATTTTGAAGTGGATGCTTTTCTTCAAACTTCAAAACTTAGGCCAAATACAGTCCAACACAAAGGGCAACTACGACGCAAAAACAAGCCAGATGGAGGTAAAAGTGAATTTTCTGGTTTAAGTTGCGTTGTTAGCGAAAAAGATTTTAACGATCTCGAAGGGCAAATTGCAGAAGCAATTGAATTCCTGAAATCTAACCGAGTCCATTTGCAGAAGCTTGTTAAATTTCCGGGCATCGAAGATGTGCGTCTAGATTTTGGCATTGAACGAAGAGACGAATTTTCTCAATGCGATTACTTCCCGTCGAAACTTTTATGCCTAGCTGGTGAACTTGGAATTGGAATCGAGCTCTCACAATATCCAATTTCCCCAAAGCAAAAAACAAAATGACCTCAGACATCAGTTTGATGCGATTGTCGTTACGTTTAGCCCGGCGCGGCTACGGCACGACTTCGCCGAATCCGATGGTCGGCGCGGTGCTGGTGAAGGGTGGCAAAATCATCGGACGCGGCTGGCATCGGCGCGCAGGCCTGCCGCACGCGGAAATCGAGGCGCTTCGCGACGCGCAGAAGCACGGCCTCAATCCCAAAGGCGCAACGCTTTACGCCACGCTCGAACCGTGTTGCACACATGGCCGCACGCCGCCTTGCACCGACGCCATCATCGCCGCTGGCATCAAACGCGTCGTTATCGGTGCAACCGACCCGAATCCAAAACACACGGGGAAAGGATTCAAGATTTTGCGACGGGCAGGAATTGAAGTTACCTCGCCTGACAAAGGGAGGGCGCGTCACTCCGTGCGCGCCGTTCCGGGTCTTGCCAAGCAGCGGCGCGCAGAGGACTGCGCGCCCTGCCAATCATTGGCCGACGAATGCGTACGACTCAATGAGGCGTTCAACCACTGGATTGTTCATCGCACTCCATTTGTCACAGTGAAAGCGGCGATGACGTTGGATGGCAAAATCGCGACGGCCAGCGGCGAATCGAAATGGATCACCGGCGAGAAAGCGCGCGCTTATGGAATGAAACTCCGGCAAGGCAGCGATGCGGTCCTTGTGGGCATCAACACGATTCTGGCGGATAATCCGAGCCTCACGGTGCGGACGAAGATGCAAGATGGAAGATGGAAGATGGGGAAACCGATTCGCAGAATTGTCTTGGATTCAACGGCAAGGACGCCGTTAAAGGCAAAAGTTGTTAGCGACGGCCATGCGGCGCTGACGACGGTTGTCGTGAGCAAACAAGCGCCAAAGAGTCGCGTAGCGGCGCTGGCCAAACGGGCGTATGTCATGGTTGCGCCCACAGCAAAACCCTTGTCACGTGCCCGCCGTGCCGAAGCTTCTGCGCGAAGGCTGGCCACTCGTCACTTGTCACTGATTGATTTGCGTTGGCTGCTCAGGAAACTGGGCGCGGAAAACATCACGAGTCTGCTGGTCGAAGGCGGCGGCGAAGTGAATGCATCGTTTCTGCTCGATGGCTTGGCGCACCGCGTGGCGTTTTTTTATGCCCCGAAAATTCTGGGCGGACGGAATTCGCGGAAGGCCGTGGGTGGCGAAGGCGCGAAATCCCTGGCGAATGCGCTCCAGCTTCAGGAAATTGAATGGAAACGGCTCGGCCCGGATTTGTTGCTGACGGGCGGATGGAGTAGGACAGGCATCCTGCCTGTTTCCAACGGCTGAACGTTCTGGCGTGCCGAAGGAAATTTTTCCACAATTTGGAGTCAGGCGGGACGCCTGACCTACTTTATGTTCACAGGCATCGTTGAAGAAGCTGGCGTCGTCGAGCGCATCAAACTGGCGGCGAAATCCATTGAACTGACTGTGCGCGCCAACGCGACGGGCCGTGGTCTGAAGCCCGGAGGCAGCCTCGCCGTGAACGGCTGTTGCCTCACCGCCGTAAAAGTTTCCACGCGCGGCAAATTCAAACTGGTTCAATTTGATTTGCTCCAGGAAACGTGGCGGCGCACCAACCTGCAATTTGCGAAGGCTGGTTCACTCGTTAATCTTGAACGGCCACTGCGTGCCGACGGCGAATTTGGCGGACATTTCGTGACCGGCCACATTGATGGCGTCGGCAAAATCATCCGCTGGAAGCGCGCGGGACAGGACCACGTCCTTGACATCACCGCGCCGCTGGAGGTGATGTGCTACGTCGTTTTCAAAGGTTCGATTGCCGTGGACGGCATCAGCCTGACGGTCGCGGGCGTGGACAAAAAGAGTTTTCGCATCTGGATCATTCCGCACACCTACGAAATCACGGCGTTGCGCGAACGCAAGGTGGGCGATGCGGTGAATTTGGAAGCAGATTTGCTGGGCAAATACATCGCGAAATTCGTCGCTTCGCGAGCACGGGCGTGAATATGGATTTTCTTTCTTTGGCCCAAACGTCGGTTGGCGCTCCAGAACGAATCAGTTGAACCGGGGGGCGTCGTATCCTCCCGCCTTTTCCTGTTCCAGCCGCTCGCGGACGAGCAAGAGGGTGGCACGAATCATTTCACGCATTTCCTCGTCGCGCGTCTCCAGTGCCTTTTCGAGTTCAGCAATGCGCGCTTCATAAGCCCGAATGCGCCCCTGCAAAGGCAGGTGGAGCGAGGCCAGCCGCGCCTCAAGTTCGGCAAGCTCCTGCTGGGCTTTTTGCTGCGCTTCGATCAATTTGCTCCGTTGCGAATAAAGTCCCTGCACGAGGCTTTGCTTTGCAAATTCGGCGAGCTCCGATGCCATTTTCTCACGAAGCGCCTGTGCCTGCGGTTCGGTCAACGTTTCGGCGGCGAGCAAATGCGACCATGCGCCCGGAGCAACGCCCGCTTCCGGCCCCAAGCCGATTTGTGGCAGGGAGGATGGCGGCGACATGAGCGCCTTCGCTGTGCCCAAGCCGCTCCGTCGCAACATGACAACCAGCCACGCCAGCAAGGCGGTAATGACAATGAGCGCGCCGGCGATGCACCAGCCGATGACGTTCCAATTCGCTCCTTCCGCGCGCGCGGTCGTGTCCGCCGGAGTAATGGCAGCAGTGGTGTTCGTGCTCACGGTGGCGGGCGTCGCCACGGGTTTTGCGTTGAACTGGATGTCATCCACATAGAAAGTGCCGTTCGGACTGTTGGCGGTCAGTTGAATCCAAAAGCCGGTGTAGTTGGTCTGATCGGCCACGCCGAGTGACACCAGCGGAACGGTGATCTGCTGCCAGGTGCCGGGCAGAAGCGTGAACCGATAATAGACATTAGCCGGTGGATTGCTGTTGCCGAGCAGCGCCTGAACCTGCAACCGTTGCCCGCCGTTGGTGCCGCCGTTGACCCAAAAACTCAGGCTGACATAGGGACTGGTGTCAAAATCGGCGTGGTGAAGATAAAGTCCTGACCAGTTGGTGGCGTTTACACTGATGGAAAACGCGCCTGAATGGACGGGTGAAGTGTTAATGAGACTGTGGGACATCCAGTTCCAATCCTGAAAACCGTTCTGCAGACCGTCGTCATAAACCAGCAGGGGCGCTTGGGCCGACGCTTTGAAAGCCAAGGCCAGTGCAACCAAGATGGCTGCGCAGTTTGAACGAGTTACGAGTTGCACGCCGGGATTATTGCGCAGGGCGGTTGCGTGCGCAACGTCAAGATTTGCGGTGACAAAGCCCGATTTGATGTAAAGGAACGGGGACATTTCAGAATGGTGCGCATAGCAGGACTTGAACCTGCACGGGTTGCCCCACTACCACCTCAAAGTAGCGTGTCTGCCAATTCCACCATATGCGCACCCGCCCTCATAATGAACCAAGCGGCGTGCCCGTGCGCAAGTGATTTTAACTGCCAAAGAGCCATTGCCACCCACGCCAGAATCCGGGATGCGCCGGATTGAAGGCCGGGCCGTGCGTACGTCCCAAGTCCAATTGCAGGAAAACCCCGATGCTGTTGGCGCCGCGCCCGTGTGAGCGAATCGCATCCACGCCGTAAGCGTAATTGACCATGACTTTGAGCCTCTGCGATGGCGAACGATACAAGATGCCACCCCCGACACTGTTGAGCCAGTTGCCCGGTTGTTCAAGTCCGGGCAGATAATCCACAAACGCGCTGGCGGCGTTGATGTCAATGTTCCAGCTTTTTTGGGGGTCGAGCGGCAAAAGGTAATTGGCGTTGAGGAGCACAAACTGGCGCGCGCCGATCTCCTGAGAATAATAGCCGGGCAGCGACAGCGGAAATTCCGCGACGAGCGGCAGAAATCCGCCGAGCCGATACGCGCTGAAACGGTCGGCGTCCACGCTCGTGCCGGCAGTCAGGCGGACGTAAATACTTTGCTGACTTTTGGGCAGCGTGTAAGCCAGCGCCGCTTCCGCCCAAAACAGATGCGATTGCTCCTTGAGTTCGCGGTCGCCACCAAAACCATACGCGCCGGAATCGCTGCGCAGATGGCCTTCATACCAGACGGATAATTCCATCGCGAGCGGCGGAAACAAAGTTGGTTCGACGCCGCCCCAGCGCAGGCCGGTGCGCACGCTGAAATCGCCGTGGTCGCTGGGCAGTGCAAAATTGGCCGCCGTGTCGTCGTTGCGGTTGTAAAAGGAATAATGCGCCGTGCCGCGCAAAACAAAGTTCAGCGGAATTTCATCGCCGGGATTGAACAGATGATAAACGCTCGCGGAAATTTCCCCGCCGTTGCCGTCAAAAGATTCGCTGGGGTAGTACGTGCCGCCGTGAATCTCGTTGTAGCTGTCCTCGAAACCGCCGCCAGCCAGTCCGAGGGCAAAATCCGTGTGCGGTCCCAGTCCGCTTACGAAGCCCAGCTCCGAATCGAGATAAACCGGCGCGACCGCCAGCCGCAAGGTGAGGTTCGTTTGCAGAAAATCCGGCTGATTGTGATAAAAAAACGCGTAGCCGGCCAGCGGGGCGTGGCCTTCGAACGCGGCGTTGTAGCCAAGCTGAATCAGATCGCGCTTGACGGGATCAATTTGCGCGAAGGCAAAGGCGGGGGCGAACAACGTCAGCCACAACAGCGCGCGCCCGAATCTTTTCATTGCCGTTTTTCGTAACGTAAACGGCCTCAGGCAGCAAGCGGATTTGGGCAATCGCGCTGGACACGACGGATACTTTGCGGCTTACTGTGGCGAGTTTGATTTCGCCCGATGCCGCCGCTCAACGCTGAAAAGCTCGCCCAAGCCAAGTCGCTCGGTTTTTCCGACCGGCAGATCGCCCATTTGACCGGCGCCACCGAGGATGAAATCCGCGCCTGGCGGAAAAAGCTCGGCCTCGTACCAAGCTACCGGCTGGTGGACACCTGCGCCGCCGAGTTTGAGGCTTACACACCGTATTATTATTCGACCTACGACCGCGGCGATGACGAGGTCAGAAAGACGCCGAAGAAGAAGGTGATGATTCTCGGCGGCGGGCCGAACCGCATCGGGCAGGGCATTGAATTCGACTATTGTTGCGTGCACGCCGCCTTCGCGCTCAAGGAAGACGGCTTCGAGACCATCATGGTCAACTCCAACCCTGAAACCGTCTCCACCGACTACGACACGAGCGACCAGCTTTTCTTCGAGCCGCTCACACTCGAAGACGTGCTGCACATTTACGAACGCGAGCAATGCTGGGGCGCCATCGCGCAATTCGGCGGCCAGACGCCGCTCAACCTCGCGCTCGGCCTCCAGAAAAACGGCGTTAACATCATCGGCACCTCGCCGCAGGGCATTGAAATTGCCGAGGACCGCAAGCTCTTCGCCGCGATGCTCGACAAGCTCGAAATTCCGCAGCCGCCCAACGGCATTGCCACCAACGAAACCGAGGCGCTCAAGGTCGCCAAAAAACTCGGCTACCCGATTTTGGTCCGTCCGTCCTTTGTGCTCGGCGGCCGCGCGATGCAAATCGTTTATTCCGACGCCGAGTTGCAACATTACATGCGCTTCGCCGTCGAGGCCTCGCCGAAACGCCCGGTGCTCGTGGACAAATTTTTGGAGGACGCTACGGAGGTGGACGTGGATTGCATTGCTGATGTCGGACATTTTGAAACTCCGAACTCCGAACTCCGAACTCCGAACTCCGATCAAGGCACCATTGTCATCGGCGGAATATTGGAGCACATCGAGTTTGCCGGTGTCCACTCCGGCGATGCGGCGATGGTGTTGCCGCCGCATTCGCTGTCGAAAAAGGTCATCGAAACGATCCGCGATTACACCCACGCCATGGCGCGTGAATTAAAAGTCATTGGCCTGATGAATGTGCAGTACGCCGTGAAAGATGAAAGGGTTTATTGTCTCGAAGTGAATCCGCGCGCGTCGCGCACCGTGCCGTTCGTATCAAAGGCCATCGGCATGCCGCTGGCGAAACTGGCGGCGAAAGTCATGGCCGGCAAAACGCTCAAGGAACTGGGGTTCACGAAGGAAATCCGGCGGAAATATTGGGCGGTGAAGGAGTCGGTTTTCCCGTTCAATCGTTTTCACGGACAGGACATTTTGCTCTCGCCGGAGATGCGCTCGACCGGCGAGGTCATGGGCCTGGACGCCGACCTCGGCATCGCCTACGCAAAATCGCAAATCGCCGCCGGTGCGTCCCTGCCGTTGAGCGGAAAGATTTTCATCAGCGTGAGCGACGCGGACAAAAAGCAGGTCGCGGCGGTGGCAAAACAGTTTGTCGAACTGGGCTTTGAACTCGTCGCCACCGGCGGCACGGCGGACGTTTTGGAAAAGGCCGGGCTGAAAGTTCAGCGCATTTTCAAGCTCGCCGAGGGCCGGCCCAACGCGATTGACCTGCTCAAGAACAAGGAAATCCAGTTCGTCATCAACACGCCGAGCGGCGCCACGCCGCGCGCTGACGAAATTAAAATCCGCACCACGGCCGTCTATACCGGCACGCCGATCATGACGACATTGAGCGGCGCCAAGGCCGCCCTGCTCGGCATCGCCGCGCTCAAGAAGTCAGGCTACGGCGTGAAAACGTTGCAGGAGTATCACTGAGGGAGTGCGGACAGTTTGGCCGCGAGATAAAGCCAAACGACAACACAATACGCGGGCAAGCTGTCTTCGTCCCAATGCAATCAAAAACATTCTGGACAGGCAGGACGCCTGTTTTACTTTGGCCGCAATGAAAGCCGAAGCCCCGCCGCTGCTGCCGTTGCTCAAACAATATTTCGGTTTCACTTCCTTCCGTCCGTTGCAGGAGGAAATCATCCGCGATGCGCTGGCCGGCCGCGACGTGTTTGCGCTGCTGCCGACGGGCGGCGGCAAATCGCTCTGCTTCCAACTGCCCGCGCTGGCACGCGACGGCCTCACGGTGGTGGTTTCACCGCTGATCGCGTTGATGAAGGACCAGGTGGACGCGCTTCAGGCCGCCGGGGTCTCGGCCACGTTCTTGAATTCCTCGCTGGCGGCGGAGGAGTCGCGGAAGCGTTTGCGCGGTTTGCATAACGGCCAGTACCGCCTGCTTTACGCCGCGCCGGAGCGGCTGATGCTTTCCGGGTTTTTGTCCGATTTGCAGCGCTGGCACGTCGGCCTGCTCGCCATTGACGAGGCGCATTGCATCAGCGAATGGGGACACGATTTCCGCCCGGAATACCGCCAGCTCGCGGAGTTGCGGAAGCTTTTTCCTGAAACGCCGATGATGGCGCTCACCGCCACCGCCACCGAACGCGTGCGCGCCGACATCATCAAGTTGCTCAAGCTGCGTGAGCCGCGCTGCTATGTCGCCAGCTTCAACCGTCCGAACCTCACCTACCGCGTGCTGGCCAAAAACAAACCGTATGACCGGGTGTTGGAATTTGTCCGCGCGCGACCGAAGGAAAGTGGCATCGTTTATTGCCAGTCGCGCAAATCCGCCGAGAGCGTGGCCCTGCGTTTGAACGAGGACGGCGTGAAGGCCCGTCCCTATCACGCCGGGCTGACGCCGAAGGAACGGTCGGAACATCAGGAGCTTTTTCTGCGCGACGACGTGCGCGTGATTTGCGCGACCATCGCCTTCGGCATGGGCATCAACAAGCCGAACGTCCGCTTCGTCCTGCACTACGATCTGCCGAAGAACATCGAGGGTTATTAGGCGACGTGATGAAGCAAATGCAGTTCATTGATGAAAAGCCCGACCCGAAGGAACAGCAGATCGCCCGCGAACAACTGCAACAAATGGTGCATTACGCCGAGTGCGCGGGTTGCCGGCGGCGTGAACTGCTGGCGTATTTCGGCGAAACGTTTGGAGCGCCGAACTCCGATTCGGCGCGCACGGATGATCCGGCTCAACCCGCCGGGTCGGAGCCCGGCGCTCCCAATTGCGGCGCGTGCGACAATTGCCTTTCACCGCGCGAAACGTTTGATGGCACCATCGCCGCGCAGAAATTCCTTTCCTGCGTTTATCGCATCCGCGAAAAAACCCGTTTCGGCGTCGGCCTGAATCACGTTGTCGAAGTTTTGACCGGTGCGGAGACGGAAAAGATCCGCCGCTGGGAACATGAACGGCTTTCCACTTATGGCATCGGCAAGGAACACAGCCGACCGGAGTGGGCGGCGATCGGGCGGGAGTTGATCCGGCTCGGTCTGTTGCGGCAAACGGCGGAAAAATTCAGCGTTTTGGAACTGACGACGGCGGGACTGGCCGTCCTCAAACAACGTAAACCGATGACGCTGACCAAACCCGTCACCGCGCCCGAACCCAAAGTCCAGCGCATCGGCGAAATTGCCTGCGATGAGGTGTTGTTCGACCGCTTGCGCCGGTTGCGCAAGCAGCTCGCCGATGAGCGCGACGTCCCGGCTTACATTGTTTTCTCCGACGTCGCGTTGCGCCAGATGGCACGGAATTACCCGGCAAACGAGCGCGAATTTACGCGCATCAGTGGCGTGGGCGAAAAGAAACTGCGCGAGTTTGGCGACATTTTTCTCGGCGAAATCGCCGCGTTTCTGCAAAACAATCCACGCCAGATTTTTGCCGACGATTCATTTGCCGCGCCCGCGCCGTTTATACCGGCACGCCGATCATGACAACTTTGAGCGGTGCCAAGGCCGCTGTATCCGGCATCGCGGCGCTTAAGAAAGCTGAATGCGTCGGTGCGCTGGCGGCGAGTCCCGACATGTCGGGATTGAGTTTCCTCGAATCGGTGCCGGATGTTTCGGCCAAGCTCAAAGCGCCGGTCACGGCTGACCGAAAGTTTGAGGATGTGGTGAAATCGGCGCAACAAGCCGCTGTTCTCGTTCTTGTTTATTGATGTAGCGTCGGCGCTGTGCGCCGATGCGTTCGAGCCACAGGCTCGACGCTACAACTTGGAGTGCGGCGACGCGTCGCCGCTTTGAAAGCGCGGACGAGTCCGCGCACTCCAAAATTTTCGGCTCGCGGGGACGCTTGCCCCACCAAAAATTCGCGTCAATTCGCGAAATTCGCGGATGAATGTTTTTCGTGTAGTTTCCGCCTTCGCCAGCTACGGCGAGACAGGCGTGTGTTTCGCGGTTAAATTTAGAGACAGGCAGGATGCTTGTCCTACTTTGACTGCCGTTTCAATTTCGTCACTTCGATGTCCGCCTGCCGCGTTGGTTCAGGAATCCGATAACGCGTGCAGCAGGCCAGAACCAGTTTGATGGCCGATGCCAAATCCATGCGATGCCCGATGCTCACAAAAACCGGGCGAATCCCTTTTTGCGTCCGCAGCACGACACCGATTTGTTCATCACCGTCCTTAAGCGGCGCCGTTGCGCCGGCATTTGACGCCAGTTTCCCAAACGTTCCCATCAGCCGGCTCTTGGCGACGCCAACCCCGGGTTTGTCCAATTGAATCGCCAGATGCGACGCGATGCCGCAGCGGCGCGGGTGCGCGAAGCCTTGTCCGTCAAAAAGAATCGCGCCGAATTCGTGTCGCAACGCGCAAACCGCCTGCATCACCGCCGGGCCTTCACGGAAGCTGAGAAAGCCGGGAACATAAGGGAATTCCGCCGACCGTGTGGCGTGTGCGACTTCGATGATGCACTGCGTTTCGCGGTCATAAATGACGGCAGCGGCGAAGATGGTTTGTTTGTCGTCGGAGAACGCGCAATCGGCCCCGGCAACCAATCGCGGCAGCGGTTCCAACGGTGCGAGAATCATCCGTTCGCGCAGGCGCGATTGTTCGGCTTTCCATTTTCCGACGAGCGCTGACCAATTGGGGTCGGATTTTCCGCGAAGTGTCATACGCCCGTTTCCTTCGGCGGCGCGCGCAACACGCGATAGCGATACGTCCACGGATCAATCCGGCAAGCGGCACGATAATCGCAAAAGTCGCATGGCGTTTCGCTGCCCTTGCGATACGGATCCACTTTCGCCACGCCGGAAAAAATCGCGCGGCCCATTTCGCGCAATTGCGTCTCCACCCGGTCGAGCAATTTTTCGAATTCTGCGCGCGGTAAAGCCTCGACCGAACCTTTGCGCAACGAGCCGTCTTTGTTCCGTTGATAACTGAATTGATCCGCCGCTCCCAGGCGATCCAGTTTCGACAGCACGCTGGCGTCAAATCGGCCCGTGTGGCGGTAAGCACGTTTGCGCGCCTCCCCGGCATCGTCCAGCACCTCGACCCGCGTGTTGCCGCTTTCGTATTGGCCGCGCAAGTTCACGTAAAAAACTCCCGCCGGGACCAGACGCGCCACACCAAGCACGCCGCGCGGGTCCGCCCAATGCCGCAGCACGTTCAGATACGTCAATAACTGCAACTGCACACCGTGCTCCACCAAAATCGCATCGAGCTTTTTACCGCTGGATTTGTAGTCCAACACCAACGCCAGTGCAGCATCGCTGCCGGGCTCACGCCACAAATCCACACGGTCAATCCGTCCCTGCAGCGCGAGCCGGTGGCCATCGCACGAATCCAATTCCAACGCCGGTGCGCGGGCGTCGTCACTGCCGAAATCCAGTTCCGCCGCCGCCGGATCAAATTCGTTCTGCTCCCGCAACCACGTCACCACGACCTCGACGAAATCCCGCAGCGATTCAGTCATCGCCCGCGCCTCGAACTGCGTCTGCGCCGTGTCCCGCAGCAATCCGCCGCGGAAATTTTCCGTCAATTCAACCCCGATGGCGCGAATCCGTTCACGCGCCTGGGGCGGCGTCAAATCGCGCCAGCGTCTGCCTTCGGCGGCCAATCGTTCATGGAATACTTTCAGCACGTCGTGCTGGAAACTGCCCCGTTCACGCGCGTCGAGTTCGAAAATTTTCCGCTCCCCGGCCCGCAAACCGCTGCGGACAAAAAACCGGAACGGGCATTGGGCAAATTCCTCGAGCCGGCTCACCGATGTCCGCAGCACCGGGCCAAAAAGTTTTTCCGCCAGTGCCGGCGACAAATTTTCCGCCGGGTCCGGTTCACGCAACTGGCGCAAGCTTTCGGCAAGCAACTTCAATGATGGCAGTTCGAGCAGTTCGGACCACCCCTCAACCATAGCAGCCGACGTGAGTCGGCTCTGACTAATTTCCGATTTTTCAGAATGAGCGGACTTATCCCGCATTGCGGGACTGCTACAAATTTCCACCAGCGGCGCGGCGAGTTCGATGGGATGCACCACTTCAGCCACGCCGATTTCGCCGCCGAATTCCTCGATTTCCAGCTTGGGAAACAACCGCTGCAAATGTGAAACAAACGGCGATGGATTCAGCGTTTTGCCGTCGGCATCGTGACGGGCAAAGGTCACGGCCAGTTTTTCGCTGGCGCGGGTGCAGGCGATGTAACCGTAGTAACGTTCGCGCGCCAGCCGTTCACGCAAATCCGGGCCGAGCATGACGCCACTTTGTTCCAATTCATCGCGGTCGGCGTCCGTCAAAATCGGCGGCGCGGCGGGTGCGGCGGGAAAGACGGATTCGTTCACGCCGAGCATAAGCGCGAATTTCAGGTTCGGATTGCGGGCGCGGTCAATGGCGCCGATAAGCACTTCGTCGAGCACGGGCGGAATCACGCCCACGGTCAGGTTTGCCAGGCCCGCCTCCAAAATCGGCAGCCAGTCGCGCAATGGCAGCGCTTCGCGTGAAAACGCGAGCGCCACGTTGTCGAGCCATACATTCATTTGCTCCCAAACAGTCGAGTGGATTTGCGATTGGCGATTGGCGATTGGCGATTGATCGGCGTCCGACAAGCACCAGCGTTCCAAAGTCTTCTCCACATCAAGTTCATCCCAGAGTTTGCGGAGTGCGTCGGCAAGCTGTTCACCGGACGGCTGGTTTTTATTTCGCGCGAGTTGCGCGGCGAAAGCCTCAAACGGCGGGAAAATCCTTTTGCGCAGGCGTTCAAGTGAATGATCATCGGTCGGCAATGGTTCGCGCCATTTTTTGCCGCGCCAGCCAAATTCAAGTGCGGCATTTTCGAGCCGGTCAATTTCGATTTCTTCAACGCCGGAAAATCCGGCCTTGAGCGCGGCAAACCAGTCGTCATGCGGCCAATCGAAGGCGGCGGTGCGGAATGCGCTGCGGGTAAGTTCGGCCAGTGGGTGATGGGCGACGGATTCGCGGCGATCCAGGAAAAACGGGACACCATAACGACGAAACTCGCGCGCCAGCGGTTTGTGATAATCGTCGAGGTTCCGCACCAGCACGGCGCAGTCGCGGAACCGCGCGCCGGCACGGACAAATTTCAGGATTTCGCGCGCGGCGAACGTTGCTTCGGCTTCGGGATTTTGACAAGCGACGATTCGGATTGAATGTAGTGCAGACGTCTCGTTTGCGTCGGTTTTCGCAGGTGGGACGCCTGCGCTACTTTGCCAGCCAGCCTCCAAATGCCGTAGTGCAAAATTTTTGGCAAAACGGTTTTTGTCCGGATTGCGTTTAAGTATTTCAACGCCGATTTCACAACACGGCAGATTCACAAGCCGTTGCCGGCATTGCTGAAAAGTCTTGCCGACGGACGACCAGATGGAAAGCCATGAAGTTTCAGCTTGCGGTTCATTTTCGATGCAGAACGCAAGTGTGGCACGTTTGCAAAACGGGATCACAGCGGCGAGCAAATCCAATTCCTGTGGCGTCATTTCCGCGAAACCGTCGAGCCACAGAGCGGAAATTTGCAGCGAGGATGGCGGATGGCGGATGGAAGATGGCGAAACACGGCGAGAACCCAAAGGCTTTGGACTTGGAACTTGGGACTTAAGGCTCTCCGTCGCCGCATCGAGCAAGCGGTTCGCATCCTGCAATTCATGTTCGGTGAGCCAGCTAGAGTAAACGTCGTTCAGCAGCGCGAGGTCATGGAGTTTGTCCTGCAGTTCGCGGTGTCCTGCCAAACGGGACGCGTGCGCGCGAAGTTTTGCGGGCGTGAACTGATGCTGCTGCAATTCGCTGAGCAACTGGCTGAGTTGCCGGGCAAAACCCGGCCGGCGGACGCTGCGGCGGAACAATTTCAATTCATCCTCATGCCGCATCAGCAACGCGCGCAGAACCATGACGCGGCCTTCCTCGGTGAGCAGTTGCGGGGGCGCGACCTTCAATTTTTCAAATATGAACTGCGCGAGCCGCTCAAACGAGAAAATATGCAGCCGCGCGTAGCCGTTCAGCGAATAGTCGGCCAGCAACTGACGTTCGAGCTGGAACGTGGCCTGTTTGGGCGCCAGTAGGACCAGCGGCGGACCCTCCGCGCCTTCCCGCAAGGCGGCGCGGATTTCGGCGAGGCAGCGGAACGTCTTGCCGCTGCCGGCAGGGCCGAGGAGGAAGCGCGCTGGCACACCGGATTTTTCGCGCAAAGGCGCAAAGGCGCAAAGAAATTAATTCGGGTCGGGATGGATTTCCCACCGTGCGTTTTTTGTTTCCTTTTAAGCGGATTGACTTATCATTTTCTCCCGTCGGAAAAATTGCTTAAATTCAACCAATTAAAACCGAATTATGCCACTGACACACACCAGAGAACTCTTCGCAAAGGCGTTGAAGGGCAAATACGCCATCGGCGCGTTCAACGTCAACAACATGGAACTGCTGCAGGCCATCATCGAGGCGTGCGAGGAGGAAAAGGCGCCGGTGATGCTCCAGATTTCCAAGGGCGCGCGCCAGTACGCCAACCCGGTCTATCTCAAGAAGCTTATTGAGGCGGCCGTCAGCGTTTCCACCATCCCCATCGCGGTGCACCTCGACCACGGTGACACGTTCGAGTTGTGCAAGGACTGCATTGATGAGGGGTTCACCAGCGTGATGATTGACGCCAGCCACGAGCCGTTCGAGAAAAACGTCGAAATTACCAAGAGAGTCGTGGAATACGCCCACAAGCATAATTGCGTGGTGGAATCCGAACTCGGCCATCTCGTCGGCGCGCAGTTTGACGAAGGCGAAGCGGGCGGCAGTTTTTCGCACGGCGGCCATTACACCCACCCGGAGGAAGCGGTGAAATTTGTCAAGGAATCCAGCTGCGATTCGCTGGCCGTCGCCATCGGCAATTCGCATGGCGCCTACAAGTTCAAAGGTGAACAACATCTCAATCTCGATCGGCTCAAGGCTATCAAACAGTCGCTCATGGACGCCGGACTTGGTGATTATCCGCTCGTGCTGCACGGCGCTTCGAGCGTGCCGAAAGAGCTGGTCGAGGAAATCAACAAATACGGCGGCAAACTCGGCACTGATGCCGCGGGTGTGCCGGAGGCGGACATCGAAATCGCCCGCCGCACCGGTTGCACCAAGGTGAACATTGACACCGATCTCCGTCTGGCCATGACAGCGGCCATTCGCAAAGCGTTGTTCGAAAATCCAAAGGAATTCGATCCGCGCAAATATCTCGGCCCGGCCCGCCTGAAAGTAAAAGACCTCGTCCGGCACAAAATCAAAGACGTGCTCTGCTGCGCCGGTCACGCGTTTGATTAGTCACAAGACATAAAATTCTTGAAAGGCTCCGAGGCAAATTGCCCGGAGCCTTTTCCGCTTTCGAGATTAAATTCAGTTTGTCGTTTTGGCACATTCGGTACGCAATAAAATTTAATTTGTGCCATTACGGCACTTTTATCAGGAGGCGATGACATTTCGCTATAGTCGTATAATATTGTAAATCAATAAGATGTATATTGAATCAGGTTTTGGCACGTTCTGCGCTGATTACTCCAATCAACAATTAACGAAAGGATAATTATGAAACTGATACAATATCAAAGACCTGGATTGGTTTGGCCGAGCTTCGGACGGCTCTCAAACTTGCAGGACGAACTGGATCGTTTGTTTGAATCGCCGTTGACGGGTTGGGCGCCCGCGCTCGACGTTTACGAAGACAAGGAAAACTTCATCGTCAAGGCCGAATTGCCCGGCTTGAAGCGCGAGGACATTGACGTCTCGCTGCAAGACGGCGCGCTCGTCATCTCCGGCGAACGCAAGATCGAAAAAGTGGAAGAAGGCGTTGAAGTCCACCGACAGGAGCGGTTCTACGGAAAATTCCAGCGCGCCCTGACGCTGCCCGAACCCGTAGCGGCGGACAAGGTGAAGGCGGATTACAAGGACGGCATTCTGACTATCACGCTGCCGAAAACCGAGGAAGCCAAGCCAAGGAAAATTGACGTGCGTGTCAATTAAATTTATCCGGCAAAAACACAAACTCCCGCGATGAATGGGTCGCGGGAGTTTTTTTATTTACGGATTGGAGACCACATTTTAGAGCGATCCTGAATGCTGAACTTTCAACTTGAGAATCGCGGCGACAATCTGATTTAATATGCAACCTGCGTTTGGGCGGTTGGTAGGTTACCCAAGTGGCCAACGGGGGCAGACTGTAAATCTGCTGGCTTACGCCTTCGATGGTTCGAATCCATCACCTACCACCACTTCCGAAAATTTTTCTCTGCGTCTCCGCGTCTCTGCGTTAAAGTAGAGAAATGTTCGATTCGTTGAGCGGCAAACTCCAGAACGCCTTCCGGAACCTGCGCGGTCTCGGAAAGATTTCCGAGGCCAATGT
This sequence comes from Verrucomicrobiota bacterium, assembly GCA_049523555.1. Lineage (GTDB taxonomy): Bacteria > Verrucomicrobiota > Verrucomicrobiia > Limisphaerales > UBA11358 > UBA11358. Next base: position 23,837 of record JBEKMU010000028.1, read on the forward strand.
CGCCGATTCCCTGCGCGAAGTCCGCATGGCGTTGCTGGAAGCCGACGTGAATTTCAAGGTCGCCCGCGACTTCATCGAGCGTGTCAAAACCAAATCCGTCGGCGCCGAAGTCGTTCAAAGCATCCAGCCCGGCCAGCAAATCGTCAAAATCATCTACGACGAACTGGTGGACCTGCTCGGCTCGCAGAACGCCGCAATGAATCTCAGCGGCAGTCCAACCTGCATCCTGATGGTCGGTCTGCACGGCTCCGGCAAAACCACCTCCAGCGGCAAACTCGCGCGGCTGCTCCAGAAACAAGGCCGCCAGCCGTTGCTCGTCGCCGCGGACGTAAACCGCCCGGCGGCCATGGACCAGCTCGATACGCTCGGCAAGCAGCTTGAGTTGCCAGTGTTTGTGAAACGCGGCGAGACGGACGTTTTGAAAATCGCACGGGAAGCCCTCGATTTCGCAAAAACGAACAATCGCAACGTTCTGATTTTCGACACTGCCGGCCGATTGCAGATTGACGAGCCGCTCGTGCAGGAACTCGTCCGCCTGCGCGACTTGGTGAAGCCGCAGGAAATTCTGCTCGTGCTCGACGCCGCCACCGGCCAGGAAGCCGTGAACGTCGCCACGCATTTCGATCAGGCACTGCAAATCACCGGCTCCATTTTGACCAGGCTCGACGGTGACGCGCGCGGCGGCGCGGCGTTGAGCATGAAAGCCGTCACCGGCAAGCCCATCAAGTTCGCCGGCGTGGGTGAAAAACTGGACGAATTCGAGCCGTTTCATCCCGAGCGGATGGCGTCGCGGATTCTCGGCATGGGCGACGTCGTCAGCCTCGTCGAGAAGGCCGTCGAAGCCGTGGACCTGGACGACGCCAAGCGCATGGAGGAAAAAATGCGCAAAGGCCAGTTCACGCTGGAGGATTTTCTGGAGCAGTTGCGCCAGATGAAAAAGCTCGGCTCGCTCGAAAGCGTCGTCGGCATGCTGCCGGGCGGCGCGGAGATGTTGAAACAGCAGGGCGATTTGTCGAAACAGGAAAAGGAATTCAAACGCATGGAAGCGATGATTTGCGGCATGACGCCGCAGGAACGGCGCAGCCCGCAAATCCTGAACGCCAAGCGCCGCGTGCGCATCGCCAAGGGCAGCGGCGTGAGTGTGACGGAGCTGAACACGATGCTGAACAAGTTCGGCCAGATGCAGCAGATGATGAAGAAGATGGGCAAACTCCAGAAAATGATGACCAAGATGGGTGGCGGTTTGCCGGGGATGTTGGGGAGGTAGGATCCCTACGCGACTTTCTCTTCCAACCAACGAGAGAACCCGGCATCGATGGCCAGTTCGGCAAGCCGCTGCGGAGCGATTAGGTCAACATAATCGGGAATGTCCAAGGCGCTTGTCAGACCATTCGTAGGGGTATGCACTACAAAAAATATACGGCAATAATCATCTGGAGAAAACTGGGCGACTGTGTCTTTCAGGTCTTGCAGGGATGCCTGTGACTTGACCTGAACGAGGTATTTATCTTGTGTAATCGGTTCGCGTAACTCTAGGTCGTATCCTTTCATTTGCTGTCCGAGGATACTGATGCGAATCCATCCGGTGGCGCGGAAAACCAAGTCTACGAGTGTTTCGTAGTCCTTCCAATGAAGCTGCTCAATCGCAGCACTCGCCGCGGTTACGAGATGTTCGCGATGTGTAGAAATTTCTGCGGCGAGTGGGCTTCGAGTGCCAGCAAGAACCCGACGGAGCAAGACTTCCTCTTCCTCATGGACGCGGCATACGGTGCCGCGAAACCCCTGCAGTTTTGCCAGCTTGCCAGGAAGTTCGGTCGTGACGAGTAACCGGCCCTTCTGGGATTTGTCGGACCAGCCGTCTTGGACGCGGCGGTATTTTGAGACATCATCCTGCTCGACACCGTCGGCGGCGAGGCGTGCCCACCAAAGCTTTGCCCCGTGGAAGGTGATCCAGATATCCTCAGGCGTTGACTGCGATATGTCGCGCAGACGGTTTAGATCGGTGGTAGCGACCTGTGGCTTGCCGATATGCTCGGCTCGGAGTTGTCGTTCAATCTCGGTCCACCGCCCCGCGCTGATGTCTTCGAGAGTTTGGTTTGGCCAGCCGATTCGGAGTAAGGAGCGAGAAAGAGAATCCTTCTCCCAGCAACCGTTGCGGCCAAGCTTAATGTAGTAGGCGCTGCGAAACGCTATATCCGATTTCATGTTTGACACTATTTGGGGGCAAGATTCTGCCCGGCAAAATCTCGTGTCGAGAAGAAAGGAGCAAAGGGCTTCTCGCTTAAACCATCGGCCCGCCTACATTGATTTTGTGCTTCAAACAGTGGGCTCCGTTGTCCACGTAATGTTCCGCCCACCATTTCAGTCCGGCGCGTTCTTTCTTCGTCAGCTTGCGCACGACCTTTGCCGGCGCGCCAAGGACGAGTGAGCCACTCGGAATTTTCATTTCCTGCGTCACGAGCGCTTTCGCGCCGATGATGGATTGTCTGCCGATGACCGCGCCGTCCAAAATCACCGCGCCCATGCCCACGAGCACTTCGTCGCCGACCTTGCAGGCATGAACAATCGCGCCGTGGCCGACGGTGACCCAGTTGCCGATAACACAAGCATAGTCGTCTGCGAGGTGCAGCACGGTGTTATCCTGGATGTTGGTGTGATGGCCGACGACGATGCGGTTGATGTCACCGCGCAACACGGCATGATACCACACGCTCGAGTGCGCGCCGAGGGTCACGTCGCCGAGCACGACTGCGGTTCTGGCGATGTAAACCCCCTTGCCGAGCCTCGGCTGTTTGCGCAGGAACGTGTCGAGTTGCTTTTCTGTTTTGCCCATGCCTTTGGTCCGCAGATTACGCGGATGGCGCGGATTTTTCAAATTTGTTCAAGGCACACTATCTGCTAAAATAAAAGGGCGTATGACGAAGCCGGTTTCACCACCTCCCGCGCCGCCGCGCCGGAGGCTGCCGCGTTCCTTCAAGGAATTGACACCGTCGAAACATTTCAATCCACGCACGTTTTTTCGCGAACTGGTCTGGAAGGCACTGCTGACGCGGCGCACCGGGCAGCACCGCCACCCGATTTTTCCCAAACTCAAACGCGGCCAGGTGGCCGTCACGTGGATCGGTCACGCCTCGTTTTTAATCCAGTTCACAGACCTGAACGTTTTGATTGATCCGAACTTTGCGAACTGGCTGTTCCTCCTGAAACGCATCAAGCGTTCCGGCTTGAAAATCCGGGACCTGCCGCGGATTGATCTGGTGCTGCTCACGCATGCGCATTTCGATCATTTTCACAAACCGACGTTGCGCCGCCTGCCATATCCGAAAATCGGCGTGATGCCGCGAGGCGTCGGTGATCTGGCCCAGAACCTCGGCTTCGCCCGCATCATCGAACTGGATTGGTGGGAGAGTTTTTCGCAACGCAATTGGGAGGTCACCTTCACGCCAAGCCGGCACTGGGGCGCGCGCACGTTGCACGATCACCATCGTGGTTACGGCGGATTCGTTTTGGAGCATCAAGGCCGGAGAATTTATCACGCGGGCGACAGCGCCTATTTTGAGGGTTTCAGGGACATCGGGAGAAGGCTTTACCCGGAAATCGCGCTGCTGCCCATCGGGGCGTATCACCCGGAATCGTTCCGTCGCGTGCACATGGGGCCGGACGAGGCGGTGCGGGCGTTCCGGGATTTGCGGGCGCGGTGGCTGGTGCCCATGCATTACGGGACCTTCAAATTGTCGTTCGAGGAAATGGACGAGCCGCCGCGCTGGCTCCGCGAAATTGCCGCAAAGGAAAATCTCACGCAGAAAGTCCGGATGCTTGACGAGGGCGTGCCAATGGTGTTTTGATTGATGAAATTGCGCCGCGCCAACATGACCGACGACAACGGCAATTACCACGCATCGCCACTCGAGGCGCTCCGGCATTACGTTCCGCTGGCGGTTTGGGTGATTGTCATTCTGGTCATACTGGCCATCCCCTTAAAGATTATCAGCTACGGCTATTTGCCGGGTGACGACGCGTTGCGGCACGCGGCGAAGGCGGTGAGCGGCAAGCCGTGGTCGGAAATCCTCGTTCTCAACCACACCTACCAGATTGACCATGAGTTCGGCTGGAATCTGCTGCTGGAAAAAATCCATCATTGGGAAAACTGGGATGCCGAAGCGCTGGTGATTTTTTCCGTGGTGGCACTCTTCGTTCTGACGGGCTGGTCGGTGCTGCCCTGGCTCAAGCGACCGGAGGCATGGCTAATCACGCTGACGGCGGCGATGATTGTTTCGGACATCCCTCAACGGTTCATGCTGGGGCGGCCTTATCTGGTGAGCATCTCGGTTTTGATGACGTTGTTTCTGTTGTGGCAAAGGCATGGCGCGTCGCCGCCGAAATGGTGGATGGCATGTTTGATGACCGGCTTGATTGCCATTTCAACCTTTGTGCATGGAGTCTGGTATCTGTGGGCGCTGCCGATTGCGGCGTTTTTCTTCGCCGGACAATTTCGCTGGGGACTGGCGTTGGGGGTGAGCTGGGCCATTGGCGTTTTGCTCGGGGCGGCGCTCACCGGACATCCGGTGGCCTACCCGATGCAAGCCTTAAAACTGGCGCTGCTCGCCGTCGGGATGCACGCCACCGTCCGCACGATGGCGACGGAACTGCAGCCAGACACGGGCGACATACTGGCGCTGATCATTCTGGGCGGCCTGTTGATTTTGCGCCAACTGGCCAAGCTGAACGCGCGGCCGTTGACCGCCACGCCGGCGTTCTGGCTTCTCTGCTTCAGTTGGGCGCTCGGTTTCAGAGTCGGGCGCTTTTGGGACGATTGGGGCTGGCCGGCGTTGATGGTTTTGGTGACGTGCGATTTGCAGATGCTTTTGCAGGCGCGTTTCGCGATGGATTCGTTCAAACGGCTGGGACTGGTGTGCGGACTGGCGGTTGCGTCTTATCTCTGTTTGACCAGCGACCTCAACAGCCGTTGGTCGGCAACGCTCGTGAATCAATATCTGACGACGGCGGAACATCCCGAACTCAACGGCTGGATGCCCGAAAAAGGCGGAATTTTTTACTCGGCGGACATGACGTTGTTTTATCAGACCTTTTTCAAAAATCCGGACGGCGACTGGCGTTATATGCTCGGCTTTGAGCCGACATGGATGCCGAAGGAGGATTTTGAGGTGTATCACAAGGTGCAGTGGAATTTCGGCGACGCCAAAGCCTACGAGCCGTGGGTGAAAAAAATGCGGCCGCAAGACCGGCTTGTCATCCGCGGCGGACGCGGCAATCCGCCCAATATCCCGCAGCTCGAATGGTATTATGGTGTCAGCGGCATCTGGATTGGCTGCCTGCCGCTCACCAACGCGCCGCCTGCGCCGACCATCCCGGCGACGGCGCCACTTGAAAAATCGGCAAATTTGGTGAATTCACCGAAGTGACAATTCGTCGAATTTTCGCGCGAGCACAAAATCCTTTTTCGTCAATCCACCCGCGTCATGCGTCGTGAGCGTGAGCGTCACCTTGTTCCAGCGGATGTCAATGTCCGGATGATGCCAGGCCTGTTCGGCGAGTTCGGCGACGGCGCCCACAAATTTTATTGCAGCGGGGAAATCCTTGAATGAGAACATCCGTGAAATCACCGGACCGTTTCGTTTCCACTCCGGCACGGCCGCCTGCGCGGACTTGATTTGGGAAGCATTCAACTTTGACATGGCACAACCTCGCCTGCGACGGGCCGTCGCACAATGGCCTTAGAACCATTCCTTGCGGCCGTCCACATAAACCCGCACGAATTCCTCGTCCGGCTTGCACAGATAAATGATGCCTTCGATGAGGCCGATGATGTGCATGATGGGCGAAAGGATGAAACAGGAAAGCACGGTGACCAGCAGCATGATCAAACCGGCGCCGGTGTAGCCCAGAATGAATTTATGGATGCCAAGCGAACCCAGCAGAATCCCGAAGATGCCCGCCGCGATTTTATGCGAGGCCCGCGAGGCCGCGACACTGGGCGGCGCGATGATCGGCGGCGGGACGGCATTCAACTCGGCGGTGAATTCAGGGAGGGAACTCAGCGGTTTCCAATCCTGGGCGCCTTCCGTTTGAACGAGGGTTTGCGCGTGAACGCGGTTCTCGGCGAGCCAGCGCCGGATTTGCTCCGCGTTCACCGGCCCGTATTGCCGGCCATCTATGCCAATGATTTTATACATATGACGTTCTCCAGAGTTCTGTCATCCTGCCGGACGAACCCGGCTTCAAGCTTTGGGCGGAGCGGGATCGCCGGTGGAATCAATTTTTTCGTAAGATTCCGCCAAGGCATTCCGGCGCGCTTCAAAAAACAGGCTGATACTTGTCACCAACGCCCAAAACCATGACGCGACAAATAAAATCCCGCCCGTTCCGCCAATCCAGCCGACCGGATGCGGCTGCACGTCGCCGTTGATCTCGCCATAATACTGAATCATCACTTTGAAAAACCACACAACGACCATTGCGCAACCGGCCACGGCCAAGGCGAGTTGTCCGCTGCCCGCGATCCAGCGCCCGGCCATCAGCGAGCCAAGACCGGGCGTGGCCAATTGATTGACCAACGCGGCATTCCTGGCGGTGACGGTGTCAACCGGTTTGCGCCCCGGCTGAGGAAAAGATGGTTTCATACGCATACATCAATGCCCCCAAGCCGATGGGTGCGGTGAACAGCACGCCGATGCAGCACAGTAGCACGCCCACGACGTTGAGCAAGCCCACCAAAACAACCAACCCGAAAACCAACCACCAATGTTTATTGACCATTTTCCAACTCGTCTTCATTGCCGGCCAGAAATCCATTTGTTTGTCAATAATGAGCGGCAGGGTGAACGACCAGCTTATCTGCAAATAAACCGTCGGAATCAGGCAAATCAACAGAACCGGCACGAGTTTCAAAAAAACACTTTCGGGCGGCGGGAGCGGCTGATGATGCGCAAGGGCGGGAAAAACCGAGAAGAAAGCGACAATTCCTACGGGGATCAAACACACACCCGCCAGCAAGGCTGGAACCAGATAACCGAGAAAAAGCTGCAAGAAAGCCTTGCGAAATCCGGCAAACACGTCACCGATTTCCGCCGGTTGACCGCGGATTGCCCGGATAAATATGTAAAAAACACCACCCAACAACGGTCCGGTGATGAACAGATTTGCAATCGAGAACAACGGGCCGATAATGGGAATCAAGCCCAATCCCGCAATGGTGCCTTCGATCAGGAAATAAATCAAAACGCCCACGAACAGCAGGCCGAAATTATTTTTCAACAATGTCCATCCACCGCTGATGCAACCACCAATGTCGAGATCGTAATCACGTTCCAGCGGGTTGGAAGGGGCGACAGATGCCGGCGGTGGCGGTGGTTCCACAGCCGCAGCCGCGAGCGCGGCAACGAATTCCGGAAACCCCCCGAGCGGACGAAATTCCTCGTTGCCTTCCGCCTTGGCCAATGTCTGCACATTGAGCCGCCCCTCGGCAATCCATTTGCGCATGTCTTCCGCCGAAACCATGCCGTATTCCTTTTGGTCGCCGCCGATGATTTTATACGTGATAGCCATTTTGGATTACACGGGAGTTGGGTTATTTCCGGTTCACGGGTCCCAACGCAGTGTGTTCAGTTGGGTCTCCCGCAACTGCTGGACGCTGCCGTCGGCAAAGGCAACCACGAACAGTCGGGCATGACGCGGTTTGCCAATCATCAGTTCAGGGCCGCCATTCGCGTTCCAGCCGCCATCCGATTCAAAAATCATCACGGTGTCCGGCCCGATTTTGCTTTCGTCCATGCCGCCCAATTTGGCGTTGAAGGCATAATCGCAGCGGCTGTTGGAATTCGCGGCGACGCATTTGAAAACTTTTTCCGACCCGACATCAACTTTGATGGCGTCGCACCACGTTGCGGCGGGCGGGAATTGTCCGTTGTGGCCGCCGGAATAAATTTTCACGGCTTGGGCCAGTTCTTTCTCGTTGTTGACGCAATTGATTTCCTGGGCTTTTTGCTTCGCCGCCGCGAATGCCGGCAGCGCCATGGCGGCAAAAAAAGGAATCATGAACAGAAAGAACGCGGACACGATCACCCCCGCCAGCGCGATGCCACTTCCTCCCAGCGTGCCACGGCCTTGCTTCGCCTTGACCATGGCCATGACTCCCAAAATCAATCCAAACAACGCCGTGATGCCGCAAGTGAACAGGCCCAAAATCCCGAGCACCAGCGAGGTAACGGCCAAGCCGCTGGTTTTTGCAGGAATGGGCGGCGCGGCGGATGGCAAAGGCGGTGGCGCGCCTGATGCGGCGGACTTGGCTGCGAGCGTGGCGGCGAATTCAGGAAACGCCGAGAGTGGACGCCATTCCGCATCGCTCTCTGCCTTTACCTGGGATCGCGGGTTGAGCCGGCCATCAAGAATCCATTGACGCAACTGTGCCTCCGTCACCGGGCCATATTGTTTTTGATCGACTCCGATGAGTGTGTAGTTTGCCATAAACGCACTGGATTAAGTCGTGTTCTAGCCCATTGCGCCCTGCCGTGCAAGCCCGGAAACGTTCAGGTGTTCCGCACAAATAATTTCCCCGGCAGTTGCTTTACCACGCGCTTCATTTCCAAACCCAGCAACGCCACGCTCACCGCCGAACTCGGCAGGCCGCTGCGCCGAATCACCTCGTCAATGGATGATTCCTCGTTGTTCAGCGCGTCATAGACTTTCTGCTCGTTCTCGCCTAGTTCGAGCGCGGGCAGCACACCGGTTTCACCCGGCGATGGCGGACGATTGCTGGCCGGAAACAGATACTCGAACTCGCTCAAAATGTCCTCCGCGCCTTCGCACAACTTCGCGCCTTTTTTGATCAAATCGTGGCAGCCCTTGCTGCGGGGCGAATCAATCCGGCCCGGCACGGCAAAAACCTGCCGGCCGTATTCCGTCGCAAAATTCGCTGTAATGAGCGCGCCGCTGTGCAGGTCGGCCTCGACCACCACTGCGCCCAGGGTCATGCCGGCAATGATCCGGTTGCGGATGGCAAAGGATTGTTTGTCGCCGTTACGGTTGAAGGGAAATTGCGTGATGACCGCGCCGGATTCGGCGATGCGCGCGAACAAATCCCGGTTCTCCGGCGGGAACACGAGATTGATGCCCGTGCCCAGCACGCAAACCGTCCGGCCTTTCGCCGCCAGCGCGCCCTGATGCGCCGCTGTATCAATGCCGCGCGCGCCGCCACTCACGACCGTCACGCCGACATAGGCCAGCTGGTATGCCAGCTTGCGCGCGGTCTCGAGGCCGTAATGCGTCGTCATCCGTGAACCGACCATCGCCACGGCAGTTTTGTCCTTCGCGGTCAGCGCGCCTTTGGCATAAAGTACCGGCGGCGGGTCGTAAATTTGCCGCAGCATTTCGGGATAATCCCCATCGGATTGAATCAAAACGTGGCAGCCGAATTCCTGAATGCGTTTCAGTTCACCCGCAAGGTCAATGGATTTTTCCCATCCGGCAATCGCGTCGGCGGTTTCCTCGCCGACGTTGCGGACACGGAGCAGTTCGTGTCTGGACGCGTGAAGAATCTTGGGCGCGTCGCCGAAATGTTCGAGCAACAGCCGCGCGCGCACCGGCCCGACGTGCTCGATCATGTTCAACGCAATGAGCGCTTCTTTCTGTTCCACGCAGCTCCAATAACTTTTTATGATTTTTATCGCAAGCAAAAGCTGTGCACAGCGTTGCAATTCTCAAATTCTCTGCTACTCATGGCGTGTGCCTGATCCCAGCTTGCTGCTCCTCATTCCGGCTTACAACGAGGAACGCCGCATCGAACCGGTGCTGCGCGATTACGCGCAATTTTTCGGACGGAACTACGCCGGCCAGCTCCAAATCATCGTCGTGCTCAACGGCTGCACGGACAACACGCTCGGCATCGTGCAGCGCGTGGCGGCGGAATTCCCGGCGGTCCGCGCGCTCGAATTTCGCGAGGCCATCGGCAAGGGCGGCGCACTCATCGAAGGCCTCAAGCTGGCGGTGCACGCGGATTTGATCGGCTACGTGGACGCCGATGGGGCGACCCCGCCGCGCGCCTTTCTCGAATTGGTCCGGCACATCGGCGAAGCGGATTGCGTCATTGGTTCGCGTTGGATGCGCGGTGCGGTCATTCATCAGTCACAGGCCGGTCACCGGCAATTTGCCAGCCGCGCGTTTCATTTGGTTGTGCAACTGTTGCTTTGGCTTAATATTCACGACACGCAGTGCGGCGCGAAGGTGATGAAACGCGAAGTCGTCGAAAAAATCCATCCCTACTTGCGCATCGCCGACATGGCGTTCGACATCAATCTGCTGGTTTCCATCAAGCGCGCGGGCTTTCGCATCCTCGAAGTGCCGACCGAATGGACGGACCAGGCCGGTTCCAAAGTCATGTTGTTTCATTCCTCGCTGACCATGTTCCTCTCCGTGGTGCGGGTGCGATTGATCTACTGGCCCTTCGTTTACAAATTAATGCGCCCGTTGCGCCCGTTGGAAGGCTGGGTTTACAGAAAGCTGCGGCAACCGCCGCCGTTGCCCGGACCGGATTCTGAAAAGCGAGGGTAGAGAATGGATGATGGAGGATGGGAAAACCGGTTTTCCAGTTCACGTTCTATCTTCCATCTTCGTTTCTTTCGCGCCCCACGTGAACCACGTGCACACGCCGAGCAGCAACAGGTTGAAAACGCCGAGCGTCTTCAGCACCGTTATCAGGCTGTCGTGAAATTGAGTCAGCGCGACACCATAAGCCGCGGCGAGCAGCAACAGCACCGGCACGATGCGGAATTGCGACCGCGCCAGCAGGTTGTTGACCAGCGCGTAGGCCAATGACAGCGGCACCATCGCCCACGCATACCACGGCAGCACCGTTGACGCGACCTGCACATAGGAATCCCTGTAAACGAACTTGATGATCCACGGCCCGAGCAACGTCAGCCCCAGCGCGCCGCCCGCCGCCAGGATGCCGGTACCGAGCAGCACCACGCCCAGCAGGTTGCTTTTTTCCGACCGCGCCACGCTGTGGACGATTTTCGGAAACATCACCGTCGCCAGCGGTATCACCAGCCACAGGAGCGCACGCGACAGCGTTCCGGCACTTACATAAAATCCCGTTTCGTCGCTGGGAAAATACGCTTTGACGAACATCGTGTCTGCCGTGAATAAGAATTGTACCGCGCCGAATCCCAGCATCAGCGGGACAATTTGCGCCAGCAGGTCGCGCCAATCAAACGACTGCGCCGGCAACCGCCACAAACCACGCGTCTGCCAGATGCCGACGCCGGTGGCCACGGCCAGTCCCAGACAAACGCCAACCATCATCCCCACCGCACCCCAACCCACCAGAATGACCAGCACCGCCGCTACGCTAAAACGGCCCACACTGTTGAAAATGTTCGACCAGCCCAGCCAGAAAAAATTCTGCTGTCCCTGCAACACGCCCCAAAACAAAGGCAACCAGAGGGAAAACAACACCACCAAAACCGTGATCCACAACCCGGCTGGGCTGGTCAGTTTCCAGCCGGCCAGAATATCCGCCTGCCAAATCCACACACCGAGAGCCAACAAGAAACACAGCCCGAACGTTCCGAGCCAGGCCAGGCGGATCATGCCCGCCAGTTCGCGTTCGCGGTTGGTTGCCAGCGCCTTGGCTGTCTGTTGCGCAAACACCATTTGCAACGGCAGATTCGGCACGCACATCGCCACCGCCAGCATTACGCCAAACGCCCCGTATTCAGCCGCCGAAACATTTTTGCTTTTGGCGAGAAAATGCACCGCATACATCACCAGGCCGCCGGCCACGTTCGCAATCATCAGCCAGCCGCTCTGGCGGAAAAAGGCGGCGTGATGCGAAGCGGAACCTGCCGGGGTCGTCTCGGTTGTGGCTGCGGACATGGGCGTTGGACAATAAAAGAACCAAGCGGTTCAGGGAAGCGAATTCAGAAAGTTTAAAAGCAGATTTTTGCCGCGTTCCAGCGACACCAGTGAAATCCATTCGTCCGCCGTGTGCGCCTGCGCGATGTCACCGGGGCCGAACACCACGCTTGGAATGCCGGCGCTGGCCAGCACCGCCGCGTCGCAAAAATAATCCACACCTGCCGGCTTCAACTGGCCGATGCTCCATAAAAACTGCCGGACGAGCGGCAGCTTCGGGTTGGTTTCCAATGACAGCGCCGGCGCCAGCTTCGTGCTGGAAATCTTTACAGACAAATTTTTCGAGTTCAGGAACGCGGCAATTTCACGACGAACGCCGGCTTCCGTTTCTCCCGGCAACGTCCGCCGGTCAATCGTGATGGCACAGCGGTCGGGCACGATGTTGGGCTGCGCGCCGCCGGAAATCATGCCGACGTTTACCGTCGCCGCGCCGAGCAGCGGATGTTTTCGTTTCCGCAATCGCGCGGCGTAATCCGTTTCGAGCGCGTCCACGATGCGCGCCATTTCGTGGACGGCATTTTGGCCGAGATGTGGCGCCGCGCCATGTGCCGCCTTGCCGCGCGTTTCGAGTTGCAGCCACAAGCTGCCCTTGTGCGCGGTGACCACCTGCAATCGCGTCGGTTCGCCGACGATGGCGAGGTCCGCCTGCAGCCCGCTTGCGGCCAGCGCGCGGGAACCGGCCTGTGCATGTTCTTCGTCAATCAAACCGGCGAAAACAATTTCCGTTTCATTCGGACGTGATTTGGCGTTCGCCAATTCGCAAAGCGCGGTGAGCATGGCGGCGACGGAACCTTTCGTGTCACACGCGCCACGTCCGTGCAGCCGCCCGTTTTTCCGGCGAGGGACGAATTGCGATTCGTCGGCGCCGACCGTGTCGAGGTGCGGCGCAAGCAAAAGGGTCCGGCGGATTTTGTTTCGCGGAAGCAGCCGCACGATGAGATTGGGACGACCGGGCAAAACCCTTTGAAATTCCACTTCCAATCCGGCGCGCGCAGCGACAGATGCCAGAAAATCCGCAACGCGCTTTTCACCGGCAAACGGATGGCGCGGCGGTAAAAACGCGGGATTCACGCTGGGGAGCGCGATGAGTTCGGCCAGAAGTTTTTCCGTGCGCGTCATGGCTTGCGACCCGCCAGCTTAGGCGTCAACGGCGCGCCTGTCGAGAATCTCCACGCTGCCGCGCTGCGACCTGCAAACCTGAGACTTCAAGGGCGGGTTGGTTGGCTTAGGATTGTAATGATTGAGATTAGAAAGTTTTGAAACGCGCTCGCAATTTTGTGCGCGGTGGTTTATTGGTAAAGCCGTATGAAAAATTTGATTCCCGCTTTTCTGACTTTAAGTTGCACCATGACCGTACACGCGGCCATCCACACCGAAACCGTTGAATACAAGCAGGGTGACACCGCGCTCGAAGGCTTTGTGGCGTATGACGACGCCATCCAGGGCAAACGCCCCGGCGTGCTCGTGGTGCACCAATGGATGGGGCTGACGGATTACGAAAAGAAACGCGCCGAGATGCTCGCGCAACTCGGCTATGTCGCGTTTTGCGCGGACATTTACGGCAAGGGGGTCCGCCCACAAAACGCAACGGAAGCCGGCGCGCAGGCGGGCAAATACAAAAGTGACCGCCAGCTTTTGCGCGCCCGGGTCAACGCCGGTCTGGACGCGTTGCGGCAACAGCCGCTCGTTGATTCGAAACGCGTCGCGGCCATCGGTTATTGTTTTGGCGGCACGACGGTGCTGGAACTGGCGCGCAGCGGCGCGGACGTTGCCGGCGTGGTGAGTTTTCACGGCGGATTGGATGCGCCGGACCCGGCGGACGGAAAAAACATCAAATGCAAGGTGCTGGTGTGCCACGGCGCGGATGATCCCTTTTCATCGCCACAAGACATCGCCGCCTTTGAAAACGAAATGCGCAAGGGCGGAGTAGATTGGCAGCTCATCAAATATGGCGGCGCGGTCCATTCCTTTACCCAACCCATGGCGGGCAATGACAATTCCAAAGGCGCAGCCTACAACGAAAAGGCGGACCAGCGTTCGTGGGAGGCCATGAACCGATTCTTCGCCGAAATTTTCAAATAACGATCAAAACCACGAAATACACGAACCACGCGAAAAATTTTACTTTTGTGTGTTTCGTGTGTTTCGTGGTTAAGCTTCTCCCATGCGCATCACCGGCGGCAAAGCGGCGCGGCGGATTCTGAAAGTTCCCAAAGGACTCGATGTTCGTCCGACGCCCGACCTCGTCAAGCAGGCGGTCTTCAACAGTCTCGGCGCGCGGGTCGTTGGCGCGCGGGTGCTGGAATTGTTCGCCGGTTCCGGCGCGTTAAGCCTGGATTGCCTGAGCCGCGGCGCGGCGTCGGCAATTTGTGTGGAAAAATCGCACAAACACGCGGAATTCATTCGCCGCAATGCGGACACGGCCGGCTATGGGGAAATTCTTGAAATCCGGATGCAGGACGTTTTCACGGCACTGCATCAACTCGCCGAAGGCGGCCGGCAATTTGATTTGATTCTCGCCGACCCGCCTTACGGCGAAAAAAACGTTGGCCGCCGCTCCACCTCGTTCGCGCAGCAACTGCTCGACGATGCGAACCTGCCCAAGCTGCTCGCGCCGGGCGGACGATTCGTGCTCGGTCACGCCAGACGCGACACGCTGGAAATCTTTGCGCCGTGGCGCGACGTGAAGGCGCTCAAGCACGGCGACAGCGTGATGCGGTTTTTGGAAATCAGGTAGGGCGCGATCTCCGCATCGTGCCGGCCGAAGTTCAACTTCCCATGTGGCACGCTCGGAGGAGGCCGCCCTACCCTTGCGCCGATTTGAACAGGCTTGCGTCGGGCGCGATCAGGAATTGTTCGGCTCTAGTTCAACCGCGAATCTGTCCCAAAGCCTTGCGTTCACACGCGGCGTATTTCTCGACGAACTTGTCATAGACACGCGCCGCGTTCGGATCCGGACGGACTTCGCTGTTGGGAATCGGATTGCAGAAACCGGCGACGATGTTCTCCCACTTCGGCTTTTCGCCCGCCCCGCCCAGCCAGCCGTGCGCGGCCCGCAATGCCGCGCCCAGCGCCGCGCTCTTGGAAACTTCAATCCGCAACACGCGGCAGTTCATCACATCAGCCAGCACCTGCAACAACGCCCCGTCGTTCGACGCGCCGCCGGTCGCGTAAATCTGTTCCGGCGACACTTTCATCCATTGCGAATGCAGGCGCATGGACATCATCTGCGCCTCGAAAATCGCGCGGCAGTTCGCGGCCACGTCTTTTTCGTCCAAATCGAAACGATGGATGCCCGGCTGATTCACGCGCGGGACAATTTCCGCGTCGAACCACGGCAGGAGGATTCCGCCGTTGTTCCCGGGCGGCGTCGCGGCGACCCGTTCGCCGAATTCGTTCCAATCCTTGATGCCGTAATGTTCGCGGACTTTTTCGCGCGCGAGCGAGCCGTTCTTGAAACAAATCAGCGTCATGTAATCGCCGTTGGGCGAGCCGAACACGTGGCCCTCACCGTGCTCGTCGGTCTGGCATTTTTTCATCGAGCCGAAAAACGTGTCGCTCGTGCCGAGGCTGATGGCGACCTGGCCCGCCTTGATGAGACCGAGGCCGATGACACTGCACGGATTGTCGCCGGACCAGACCTGGATTTGCGCCTTGGGATTCACTCCGAATTTTTTCACGAAATACGGGCTGACCGTGCCGGCCAACGTCGAAGACGCAACAACCGGCGGCAGTTTCTGGTTCAAATCCGGCGCGGTGGCTTTGAGCGCGCCTGGGTGCCAGACCTTTTTGCGGATGTCCATCAGGTTCATCCCCGCGCCGTCGCCGTGGTCAATCGGCACGATTTTTCCCGCCAGCAGCGACGCCATGAAGGAACTGACCAGCGCGATGCTGGCGGTCTGCGCGTAGGCTTCCGGTTCGGTCTTGAAAAACTTGCGGATTTGCGGGCCGGTGAACCGCTCGAAGGCATCCGAACCGGTCTTTTGCGCGGTCGCCTTGATGCCGCCCAGCGCCTTGCGGATCTCGGCGCACTCGGCGGCGGTCGAGGAATCCATCCAGATGGGCGCCGTTTTGCGCGAGAAAATGCCGCGCAGATTTTCGACCAGGGGTTTGGCGGGATTGAGCCCGGCCAGCGCGTCCGCCGCGCGGTGGTTGAGATAAACTGAGCCGTGCTGCTGCCCGCTGCCGCTGATGGCCAGAAGGTCGCCGAGTGCGACGCCGTCTTTTTTCATTTCGGCGAAAATCAAATCGAGCGCGTCGGCCCACATCAATGGCGAGCTGTGTTTGACCAGCGGGTCGGGATTGGGCAGGACGCCGTTTTGCGTTTGGTACTGCGGCAGCGCGCGGTCGAAGTTCAATGATTTGTCATAAACGACCTTGCGGCTGTCATAGTCAATGACAACTGCGCTCAGGCTTTGGGTGCTGGAATCGAGTCCGAGGAATAATTTGGCCATGGGATATTGAATGTTTCGTTTGTTTCTGTTTCGGCAATGGTAAGGACAGTCCGCGCAAATGGAAAGTGCGTTCTGGCCCTATTTTTATGGTCTTCGCCCGCCGACTTGAATTGCGGAATCTTTAACCGCAAGAACGCAGCGCGGTGAAGCCGCAAACAAAGGAGCGCGGATTTTAGTCCGCCTGAGCCCTCGATCCAGCCTGACGGACGAGACGAAATCGGCGGGCCTAAACGATTTAACCTTGAAGCGGAATGAATTCCGCGCTCCGAAATCTTCGCGCTGCACGAGGATTCTGACGGATAGCAGTGCGCAGCAGCCCGACGGCGGATCGAAATCAGTGTCATCCGCGTCATCCGCGGTTTCATTCATGGCCCGCCGCCCCGGAAGGCTGGGAATTTGGCATGGATGAAACCATTTGACAAAATGCCGTTCATTACCTACCGTTCGGTAGGTTTATGGCCAAACACGGTCCCGAAACACGGCGGCACATTCTCCGGGCGGCGCTCAAGCGCTTCGCCAACGGCGGTTACGCCGCCACCTCCGTTCAGCAAATCGTCGGCGACGCGAAGGTGTCCAAGCCGGCGCTGTATTATTATTTCCGCGACAAGGCCGGATTGTTTCAGGCGCTGGTCAGCGAAGCGCATGACGAACGGCTGCAGGTCGTCCAGCAAGCCGCGGCCCGCAAATCGGACGTTCGCGGACAACTGATCGAAATCCTTTCAGCCCTGTTTGATTACTTTCACAAAAACCGCGAGCTGACGCGCATCGCGTTTGCCACCGCGTTTTCCGCGCCGGGCGAAATGCCGCCGGAATTGCGCTATCTCGACCGCTGCCAGCGCAACCTGGAATTCATGCATTCACTCATCAAACGCGCGCAGGCCGCCGGCGAACTGGATGACCGCTTCGACAGCCGGGACCTGGCCTACGGTTTTTACGGGCAGGCG